>DAOUQK010000017.1 GCA_030625695.1 Paracoccaceae bacterium
AAAGCCACACCATCAGCCCAGCCCAGCGTCATCACCCGGCGCGCCGACAGGGACCACTGGATTTCCGGCAGTTGAAATCCTTCGTCGCCTTCGGTATTTGCGGCAAACTCTGATGCGGCAGCACTTTCCAGCCTTAAGTCCAACTCGCCCTGAACCACCCCGTCAAAATGTTCGATCACATCCATCGGTTTCAGACGCCGCGCACCCGGCGCAAACAAGTCAACTATCCGCGCAGCAAAGTAAAACGCATCCACATCGCGGCGAAACGCCCGTTCGATACCGGGGCGCAGCACTTTGACGGCCACTTCCTGCCCTGTCGCCAGAACCCGTGCCTTATGAACCTGCGCGATTGAGGCGGCCGCGATTGGCTCGCTGAACTCCGAGAACAATTCGTCCCAGGGCTGGCCAAGTTCCTTTTCCACCTCGGCGATGGCCTGATCCCGTGAAAACGGCGGCAGTTTGTCCTGTAACACCCGTAACTGCATGGCCAGATCGTCGCCCACCAGATCGGGACGGGTCGAAAGGATCTGACCAAACTTGATATAAGCCGGTCCAAGTGCTGTCAGCGCGCGTGTCGCGGGCGGCATCGACGTGTCACCCTTATACCCCAACCACTTAAACGGCGCACCCATAGTGTGGGCAATGATCCGCAGGATTTTAGGTGCTTCAAACGCATCCAGAACCACGTTCATCGCTCCGGTTCTTTCAAGCGTCGCACCCGTGCGAATCAAACGCCAGATATTGTGTGGTCCGCGCATCGTTAAATTTTCCAGCCAGAATGCAAGGCAGCAATGCCAAGGCTCAGGTTGCGATATTTGGCGTTTTCAAAGCCCGCTTGTCGGAGCATCCCCAGAAATGTCTCTTGATCCGGGAAATTGCGGATCGATTCGACCAGATACTGATAACTGTCACGGTCTCCGGTGATCATCTTGCCCATAGCTGGGATCACGTTGAAACTATAAAGGTCATAGGCCTTTTGCATCCCCGCGTTGGGCAGTTGCGAAAACTCCAGCACCATCAACCGCCCCCCCGGCTTCAACACCCGAAACGCTTCGTTCAATGCTTCCTGAGGTCGAGTCACGTTACGAATGCCAAAGCTGATCGTGTAGACGTCAAAGCTGTTATCCTCAAACGGCAGCGCCATGGCGTCGCCGACGATCCAATCAAGACTGTCCTGCAGCCTGCCTGCTTCGGCCCGCTTGCGGCCCTCAATCAGCATCGGTTCGGTCAGGTCCAGAACCGTCGCATGGCCAGCCCCGGCGCGCTTCAGAAACCTGAACGCAATGTCGCCGGTGCCCCCGGCCACATCCAACAGTTTTTGACCTTTACGTGGGGCCAGCCAATCCATCATCGCATCTTTCCAGATACGGTGAATGCCGACGCTCATCACATCGTTCATCACGTCGTATTTTGACGCAACCGAGTTGAACACGCCTTGCACCCGACCGGCCTTGTCGGCCTCGGGGATGGTCTCGGTTCCGAAATGGGTGGTTTTATCGTGGCTTTTTGTCATGAGGTCTTGCTGTTCATATGTTTCACCCCTGTTATAGGCCCGTGGGGGCAGGCACAATGCGGCCCAATGGTTAAAGGACCGGCAATGCCCGAACTGCCCGAGGTTGAAACCGTCCGGCGTGGCCTGGCCCCGGTGATGGAAGGGCAGGTGATTGCCCATGCTGCCGTCAACCGCCCCAATCTGCGCTGGCCGTTCCCGGAGGGGATGGCCGGGCGGTTGGCCGGGCAAAAGGTTGAGAGGCTGCGGCGGCGATCCAAATACATTTTGGCAGATCTGAGCGGTGGCGAGACGTTGCTGATCCATCTCGGCATGTCCGGGCGGATGACAGTGTCCGGCGACCCGCTTGGGCGATTTGTACGGGATCATCCGTCGGCGCAGAAACACGACCATGTGGTGCTGGACATGAAAAGTGGTGCACGCATCATTTTCAACGACCCGCGCCGGTTTGGCATGATGGACCTGATGCCAACCAAAACCGCTGATCAGCATAAGTTACTGGCGTCCCTTGGACCCGAGCCTTTGGGCAATGATTTCCACGAGGCGCATCTTGTGGCCGCGTTCAAAACCCGTAACACACCGGTGAAAACCGCGCTTCTGGATCAAAAGGCCGTTGCCGGCCTTGGCAATATCTATGTCTGCGAGGTGCTGTACCGTGCCAAAATCGCCCCGACCCGCAAGGCAGGCAAGTTATCGCCTAAACGCGCGGCCTCGCTGGTTCCGGTGATTCGTCAGGTGCTGAACGAGGCGATTGCGGCGGGTGGTTCATCGCTTAAGGATTTCCGCCAAGCTGATGGGGAACTTGGGTATTTTCAGCATTCGTTCGATGTCTACGGGCGCGAAGGCCAACCCTGCCGTGCCGAGGGGTGCGCGGGCACTATTGCCCGAATCACCCAGGGGGGACGCTCAACTTTCTATTGTGCGCAATGCCAAAGATAGCTTGATCGCAGATGCCGGCATGGATAAAGATTCGTGCTTAGGAATGCAGCAACCGAGAGTATATTCATGGCCTTTGAGACGATAACCGTCGACGTGGAAAACCACATAGCCCTGATCCGACTAAACCGCCCCGACGCCCTGAACGCCCTGAATACCCAGTTGTTACGGGAATTATGTCAGGCGCTGGAAGAGGCCGACAGCAACGAAAAGACCCGTTGTATCATTATCACCGGCTCGGAAAAGGCCTTTGCCGCCGGGGCAGATATCAAGGAAATGTCGAGCAAAAGCTTTGGCGATGTGTTCTCAGAGAACCTGTTTGCCGACGCCTCAAACCGGATCACCAACATTCGCAAGCCGATCATCGCCGCCGTGGCGGGTTATGCGTTGGGCGGTGGCTGTGAATTGGCCATGGCGTGCGATTTCATCATCGCTGCCGACACCGCCAAGTTTGGCCAACCCGAAATCAATCTCGGCGTGATGGCCGGCATGGGCGGCTCTCAGCGGCTGACGCGATTCGTTGGCAAGTCCAAGTCGATGGATATGAATCTGACGGGCCGGTTTATGGATGCGGAAGAAGCCGAACGTTCTGGTTTGGTCAGCCGCGTGGTGCCTGCCAAGAAGTTGATCGAAGAGGTCACGAGCGTGGCGCAGAAGATCGCTGAAAAGTCGATGATAACTACATTGGCCGTCAAAGAAGCGGTCAACCGCAGTTATGAGACCACCTTGTCAGAAGGCGTCCTGTTTGAACGCCGGGTGTTCCATTCGTTATTCTCCACTGAAGATCAGAAAGAGGGTATGGCCGCCTTTCTGGAAAAACGCGAACCGCAGTTTCGCGACAAGTAAGTTGAACGTACCGAAATCCCGGACTTGATCCGGGATCTCACCGGCTTCGGTGATTTCCGAGCCGGTTGCAGCATTAAGGCTTGGCAAACGCTGATAACCCGGCTACTAGGCGCGCTGTACATGCGCGTGCAGCCCGCTTGGCTAGAATCACACCGGTGAAGACACCCGGGTTGCAATTGCGCTTTTTGAATTGAACCCGAACAAAGGTCTGAACCACATGGCAAACTCCCCCCAGGCGAAAAAACGCGCCCGTCAGAACGAAGCCCGCTTTGCTGTCAACAAGGCACGACGCTCGCGCGTTCGTACATTCCTGCGCAAAGTCGAAGAGGCAATCGAATCTGGTGACAAAGATGCCGCAACGTCAGCCCTTCGTGCAGCCCAGCCTGAGCTGATGCGTGGTGTTACCAAAGGCATTTTCCACAAAAACACCGTTGCCCGTAAAATGTCGCGCCTGTCGGCACGGGTAAAGTCGCTGGGTTGATTCCAACCTTTTAAAAGACGAAAAACCAAATGGTTAAAAGGCGTTGCTTAGGGCAGCGCCTTTTGCGTTTGGGGTGGACCAATACACGTTGCTGCAAACGCGAGAGATTCTTTCGCCCCAAAGCCCGAGTCAACACCAGAGTTTTATTGCCCGCTTGCACACAAAACAGTTACCACTGTTATAGCGATTCACTCGCCTTGGGGGGACAGGCTGCACCTGACCATGCCGGACACTAGACCGGAATGATATGGATGCACATTGGCTTTGACCGCATGCTCGTATCTGCTGAGCAGCGGGTTATTGCCTGACTTCAGCCCTGTCGAATATGCGTGTGTGACGTTGATTGTGTTGAAGGCTTTGCACCCCGGATTATTGGGGCAGAGTGGTCATCAATTCATCACCGTCTGTTCGCCCTGTTTCTGGGCGATACCACCCTGTTGGGGTGTGGCACAGGTATTGTGAGTGACCGCGAACCGGAGAAATCCGGCAAAAATTGGGGACAGGTCGCAAGACCATAATACACGATGCATGAGGCGTTGAATGACACAAGACCTTTGGGGCGAACTACGACAGCGGCTGCTTAAGACTGTCGGGCAAAACAATTATAAAACCTGGATTGAACCGCTGGAGTTTACCCAGGTTAACGATGGCGTCGCCATGTTCCATGTGCCGACCAATTTCATGGGCAACTATGTCAGCCAGAATTTTGCTGACCTGATCCTTCATGAACTGCACATCGCCGGAGAATCGGTTCAGCGGGTGTCGTTCAAGGTACCCGCCAATCAGACAGCCCGTCCAAAGACCGCTTCGAAACCGGCCTCAATCGCTTCTGCCGCCTCTAAATCAAAGACCGACCCCCTGAAGGCCGCACCATTGGACCCCAGGTTTACCTTTGACAACTTTGTGGTCGGCAAACCGAACGAGTTGGCCCACGCGGCCGCGCGCCGGGTCAGCGAAGGTGGCCCTGTCACCTTTAACCCATTGGTGCTGTATGGCGGCGTCGGATTGGGTAAAACCCACCTGATGCACGCCATCGCCTGGGAATTGCAGGCCCGTAACCCTGAATTGAACGTGCTGTTCCTGTCGGCGGAACAATTCATGTACCGCTTTGTTCAGGCCTTGCGCGAACGTAAGATGATGGACTTCAAACAGTTGTTCCGCTCGGTCGATGTATTGATGGTGGATGATGTGCAATTCATCGCTGGTAAAGACAGTACCCAAGAAGAATTCTTTCACACCTTCAACGCGCTGGTTGATCAGAACAAACAGATCATCATTTCCGCCGACCGCGCCCCGGGTGAAATCAAAGACCTTGAGGACCGGGTCAAATCCCGTCTGCAATGCGGGTTGGTCGTTGACCTGCATCCGACCGATTACGAACTGCGTCTGGGCATCCTGCAAACCAAAGTGGTGTCACATCAGGCAACTTATCCCGACCTGCAAATCAAGGATGGCGTGCTGGAATTTCTGGCGCAACGTATTTCCACCAATGTCCGCGTGCTTGAGGGTGCGCTAACGCGGCTCTTTGCTTTTGCCTCACTGGTTGGGCGTGAAATTGATATGGAATTGACCCAGGATTGTCTGGCCGACGTTCTGCGCGCCTCCGAACGCAAGATCACGGTTGAGGAAATTCAGCGTAGGGTATCGGATTACTATAACATCCGCCTGTCTGACATCATTGGCCCCAAACGCCTGCGTTCTTACGCGCGTCCCCGTCAGGTGGCGATGTACCTTTGCAAACAGTTGACCAGCCGGTCGTTACCGGAAATCGGTCGTCGGTTTGGCGGGCGGGATCACACCACAATCATGCACGGGGTGCGCCGGATAGAAGAGTTGCAAGTGACAGACGGGCAAATCGCTGAAGACGTGGAAATATTGCGGCGGGCATTAGAGGCCTGAACTGACCCAAGTGCCCGGAACCCCCGATCCGAGAACCGTGGATTGAGGCGTTTTTGGTCCGCAAGCCTTAACAAAAAGTTTTGTACAAAACGACAAAAGCCACCTGAAATGCAGGTACAAAACGAACAAAACTCTCCTGACGGGGGTCGTTCGTCGGGTTTTTGCAGGATCAGGAAAATCCGCTTTTGCGATACGGCAGGACTCATGCAGTGGTGAAAGTGGGTACTAGTCCTTAGGGCGCGACCCAATTGACTCACGCAGCATTGTGTCGACTTTTTCGCGCGAATTTCCCACCAGAAATTCATCGAAATAGGCCACCATTGTCGGCTTGGGGGTGTCGGGGTGCTGCTTTCGCCAACGCTGGGTCGAGCTTATGAATATCCCGCGACGGTTTGTAGGTGTTCGGGCGGCATTTGGCGATGTCGCAACCAATTGGCCCACATAGGAACATCTCAATACTCCGTTGACCCAGACCCGCAAATACCCATCAGGCTTGGTGGAAAAGTTAGTGTTTACAACCAGATCAACCCATTTTCCGCGATTTTGTTCCATACTGAACAACTTGCAGATGTTGCCAAAGTTCTCATTTTCACCCCAGTTTTTCGCCCGTCGCATATCCTCTAGCTGAACAACAACATCCGCAGTTTTGTCCTCGGACCGGACGCAGATCGTCGTCAGGCAGTTTTCCCAGTTCCCTTCAGCGACGCCGATTTGCACGATACGAAACACCGGCGGTGTATCACCGTTCAATTTCCATTGCCCGAACACCGTTTTAAGCGAATCTTCTTTGGTGTACGAGGCAATTTGATCGTTATAAAAACTCCACCCGTACCAGATACCCTTGTTCACCCGCGCCGCCCGTTCACCGCTGACCTGACGGATTTCGGTTCGGTTGCGCAAACCCTCACAATCGCTGCCGCCACAGTCCTTATCACGTAATTCAAATCTTTCGCTGACCTGACCGCGCCGGGTCGGCTCTCCTGGTCGGGAATATCGAAAGGCGTGTTCAGCCGGGCTGAACAATCGTTCGTACCCTTTGGGGGCCAACACCGGTTTTTTGGTGCCAAGGGGCGGCGGTGAAATTGTGATGCTGACACAAGCGGCGATTGTGCAGGCCAGGAACAAGGTCAGAACGGTGCGCACAAGCATCGGGTTTCCTGTTCCTTTGACATGCCATCAAGGCGGATGGTGAGGGTTTCATTACGTATGCGAGGCGGCTTGCAACAGGTCAAGCAGATACAGGTTTTGCGCCAGGTGCTGTCGGGTGCTGCACGGTCTTTTGGGTGGGGTTGACCGGAAAAACGCGGGGCAATTCGGGTCGGGACGTTTGAAAGACGCGTACTTTTCGGAGCCAGAGTCGAAAGCTACCGATGTGCTTAACCACTATATGTTGTGTGATTTCAGCTTGATGACCCTTGGGTTAGCGCAGGTATTCCGGGTTGTAGTAACTTGACCACAGTGCGATTCGCAATATCCAAAGTCGATGACAATACCATTCGTTAAATTTTGATTTACGCGCTATCTTTGGGCCAACAATAAAAATACGACCAAAATATGAGGCAGTAGAATGGCAAGAATCAGTGTCTTTGGCATTGGCTATGTAGGCGTGGTTTCCGCGGCCTGCCTGGCAAAAGATGGTCACGATGTGATCACAGTTGACGTAGACCCCGGAAAAATCGCTTCTATCAACAAAGGCCTTTCACCGATCGTTGAAAACGGCCTGGATGAGTTGATCCATGATGGGGTTGCAGCGGGAAAGTTGATTGCGACCGACGATGTGCAGTTTGCCATCGACAATACGGATGCCACGTTCATCTGCGTCGGCACGCCCAGCGCGCCGGATGGGTCGGTCGGGCTAAAGTATGTCAAGTCGGTGTGCGAAGGCATTGGTGCCGCACTGGCCACAAAAGACGCGTTCCATTCGGTTGTCATCCGTTCAACCATCGTTCCGGGCAGCACCGAAGAGACCTGTATCCCGGCGCTTGAAAAATTCTCAGGCAAGGTCGCTGGTAAAGGGTTTGGGGTCGGATATTACCCGGAATTCCTGCGCGAAAGCACCGCGATTGAGGATTATTACGCCCCTGGCCTGATCGTATTCGGTTCGATGGACGAACCCACCGCGAAAATCCTGACTGACCTGAATAGCGGGCTGAACTGCAAGATTCACACCGTTGATCTGCGTACCGCCGAAATGGTCAAGTATACTTCGAACACCTGGCGCGCGGTCAAGGTGACCTTTGCCAATGAGATCGGCAATATCGCTAAGGCCAGCGGGCTAGACGGTCAGACAGTGATGGAAATCCTGTGCTCTGACGACAAAATCGCCATGTCCAGCCATTTCATGCGCCCCGGCTTTGCCTTTGGTGGTTCTTGTCTACCCAAGGACGTTCGCGCCCTGCGTTATCTGGCGCGCAGCACCGGAACCGAGGCGCATTTGTTGCACGCGGTGATCGACGCCAACGAGGCACAGATCCGGCGGGCCGAGGCAATGGTCAAGAAATCCGGCGCCAAAAATGTTGGTTTTGTCGGCATCAGCTTTAAACCCGGCACGGATGACTTACGCGAAAGCCCGCTGGCAGAGCTGGCGGCGCGGCTGATCAAAGACGGGGTTGGGGTGAACATCTATGACCCTTACGTTTATCAAGCCTATGCATCGGGGAATTCGGCGTTTGGCCGGGGTAATGATGTTATCCCGGATCTGGAGAAACGAATTGTTCCCAATCTGGACGACATGATCGACGGTTCTGATGCCATTTTGGTCGGAAACTTCTATTCCGAAACGATTGACCAGTTGGAAGTCGCGGCCGGCTCTCGTCCTGTTCTGGATCTGACGCGGATGAAGCGCGACATGGTTTCGCAAGGGCAATACGAAGGTATTTGTTGGTAACCGGCATGCACAATCTCCTCTCACATGGGGCGTATTTTGCAATTATCACTCTTCTGATGTCCCTAGTCCCATCAGGGTTTCTAGGGGATGTGAAATACGCCACGAACACGATTCTTATCCTCGGGGTTCTCGGGACGTGGCGCTATTCCTGGGCGACGATCAACTTCACCCGGGCGGTCATTTTCCGCAGGATAATTTACCCGCGTCGAAAGGCGCGCGCGCACGCGCGGTTCAAGGCCGAGGCTGTGCCCTGCCACGCCTTTTTTCTGGTGACGTCCTATATGGTCGAGCCGGAAACAACGGTGCCAGTTTATCACAGCATCTTCGAGGCCGCCGCAAGGGCGCGTGATGGTGCCACAGTTGTTGTTTCTGTCGTGGATGGCGCGGATGGGCGGCTGATTCAGGATATATACAACCGGATCAACGTGGACATGAGCCGGGTAAAGCTGATCATCGACCGGATCACGGCCAACGGCAAACGCGATGCTTTGGTTCAATCGCTGAACATCATTTCGAGCCATTCGCCAACCGCGCGCGATATCGTGATCTTTATCGATGGCGATACATGTGTGCCACGCGATATCGTTGCAGAGTCCGCACCGATGTTTACCAACAAGAATCTGGGCGCTCTGACCACCGACGAAGGTGTTATTATCGAAAAGAAGAACCTGTTTCGTGACTGGTTCATTTTACGGTTCAATCAGCGTCAGGTGATGATGTGCTCAATGGGGCTTAGCAACCGGGTGTTGACGTTGACCGGGCGGATGTCGGTTTTCCGCGCTGATTTGGCGACTGACCCCAGCTTTTGTGATGGTATTAACCACGACTATCTTGATCACTGGCGTCTGGGACGGGTCAACTTTCTGACGGGCGACGATAAATCCACATGGTTCTGGTTGTTGAAAAATGGCTATGAGATGGGGTATCTGCCCGATGTTCGTTCGCTTTCAATGGAAACCCAGCCGCGCCCCGGTTTTTTCGACAGTTCCAAGGTTCTGATGGTGCGGTGGTTCGGCAACATGATACGAACCAATGGCCGGGCCTTGCGGCTAAGCCCAAATCTGATTGGCCGTTTTACCTGGTGGTCGGTTTTCGATCAACGCGTTTCGATGTGGACGACGCTGGTTGGGCCGATTTCGGTCTTTATTGCAGCGGTTCTTCATTCTCCCATGGTGATCCCGGCCTATGTCGCCTGGGTTATGCTGACCAGATACGTGTTTTGCTTGGTGATATCACTTTTCCGAGGTAGCTGGTTCCCGATAACCTATCCATTCATCCTGTATTTCGGGCAAATTGCTGGCGCTACTGTCAAAACCTTCGTATTCTTCCGCCTGGACAAGCAGAAATGGACACGCCAAGGAAGCGGCACATCGAAAACAGTGAAAATCCCATTTGCTGAGCAACTTAAGGCGCTTGAATCAACCGTGCATCATGGTCTGGCCTTGGCTGGCCTGACTTTGGCCGTTCTATTCCTTACCCAGATATGACCGATTTGATTGGTTCGAGAAAAACATGACAAACTCAACCCCGCCCTCTCTGTTTAGTGTCCCGGACCCTAAAGTCCCAGCTGACCCAAGAGCAGTGCCGCCAGGTGCAGAGGCACAACCGGCACCGGCGCAAGTTGCTCCTATGGAACCGACGTCAGATGCTCCGGTGCCACAGGATTTCGTTTATCAAAATGAACATCCTGAACTGCCTGTGCCATTCAAAGCCGTGATTGCCGGCCATTCGCTTGACGGACTACGGCTTTCGGTGACGGCGGCGTTTGTGACGATTGGTGGCGCCTTCGAAACTTCCTCGGTTGGCCACAAGGAAATTGTCCAGTTAGTGTTCCAGTTCAAAGGGTTTTCGGTCACGCTTTATCCCGAAATGGTTGTCGCCGGATCGCGTGCATCGGGTGAAATGACGTTGCAATTCCAGGACCCGTTGGGTGATCATCTTCCTCAGCTGCGGTATATCCTGAATACGTTCATTGCCGGTGATTTTGTGACGATGAATGGAATGCTTGGCTTTTCCGGCCCGGTCAAACCAAAGGTTGTCAAAACGGATGACGCCGCCAACCCGAAACGCCGGATTCGCAGCATTGCGGTTGCAGTGATTTCTGCCTCACTTATTCTGATGGCCACGAACATTTTGATATCGCGCGCCACAAAAGCCTATGAATCCCGCCCGATTTTCATCACCCGAGCAGGCTCGCAGATGACGGCCACCGCCGCCGGACAGATCGGGTATCTGAACCCGGGCGCCAAAAAGGGCGAGGTGGTTTATTCGATCAATACCAATTCCGGAGACGTTCTTAGCTTTACGTTACCGTGCGACTGCGAAGTCGCTGTTTATGAAGGTGTATTCGAAGGCGCAACAGTTCTTCCAATTGACATAATTTTATCACTTTTTGATTCTAGTTCTGAACCACGGGTAGAAACCCGCATGAGCATAGAAGGGCTTTCGAAGGTGCTGGACGGCAACAAAGTATTTCTGGAACTGGCGGATGGGCGGGTAATTCCCTCCAATATCCTTGTCACAGCTTCCACCAATACGGCGTCGCTGCGCGGGGATCTTTTTGTTCCGGTCATCATCGTCCCGGAAGAAGGCATTTTGAACAGTAGTGACATTGGAAAATCCGGGCGCTTGCGCATTTCCAAAACACTGTTTGGCTTTGCAATTCCCAGTGTATTGGACTTGTTATGACTTTGGTTACTCCTCTCATCATTTGCGGCGGTTCAGGCACACGGCTGTGGCCGGTATCGCGCAAGCAGAGCCCGAAGCAGTTTCAGAAAATGGACGGTTCGGCCTCGGAAACCTTTTTCCAGTCCGCGGTGAAACGTCACTGCGGCGACGGGTATGACACGCCAATCATAGTTTCTTCGGCAATGCATTCGGATGTCCTGGCACAGCAATTGTCGGAAATCGACCAGGATGCTGAAATCATCTATGAACCGATGGGGCGCAACACCGGACCGGCCGTTTTGGCCGCTGCAATCCGTCTTTATCAGAAAAACCCCGAAGCACTGATGGTTGTCGTACCGGCAGATCACATCATCGACGGAGATCTGAACAGCACAATCATGGGTATGATCGAACCGGCAAAAGCTGGCCACATCATCACGTTTGGCATCAAACCGCGCTATGCGGAAACCGGGTTTGGTTACATCACAGACGGCGGCCCGATCATTAAATACCCTGGCCTGCACCTCGTCGAACGGTTTGTGGAAAAACCACCAAGGCGTAAAGCCCGGTTGCTGGTTGAAAGCGACCTTGCCTATTGGGCCTCGGGTCTCAGCATGTTTTCGGCCCGTACAATCATTGACGAATATACCAAGTATGATCCAAATACGGTCGAAGCGGTCAAGCTGGCGGTAACCGAAGGTGAATTCCGCGATAACGGGCTGTTGCTGAAGGAAGAGCATTTTGCCAGGGCAACGTCGGATTCCACCGAAAGCATGGTGTTCGAGAAAAGCCGCCACATCGCTTTGGCCCCACTGGATGTTCAGTGGTCGGACGTTGGCAGCTGGACGGCGATGTACGGCATTTCCAAAGCCAATCATCATGGCAACGTTTTGCAGGGCGATGTCATCGCCGTTGACTCCTCAAATTCGATGGTCCGTTCAACATCACGTCTGGTGACTTTGGTCGGGGTGTCTGACATCATTGTCGTGGATACGCCGGATGCGTTGTTGGTGACAAAAGTTGGTCAATGTCAAAGTGTTAAGCGGGTGGCCGAGGCTCTCAAGGCAGAACACCGGGTTGAAGTAGAGAAGCACGCCCCGGCTCCCACTGCCGTTGAGGAACCGGCTTTGACCAGGGTCACACAGATCGTCAAAACAGATGCCATTGATATGATTTCGGTGGAAATTCAACCGGGTGAATCGATGGAGTTGGACGCCTATGAAAAGCGCGATATTCTGGTTGTTTCGGGCGCTGTTGTGATCTCGGAAAAAGGCGTCAAAACGCCTTTGAATGAAGGGCACCGGATGGATTTGATCAATGAATCGCCTATCGTGTTGGCCAACAATTCAAAGGTTACCGCCATCGTTGTTCTGACGGCCGTTCTGATTCACGCCGATGACAAAGTTCCCCAACCGATACCTCTCTATGCCTAGACGTTTGCGCCCTGAAATATCCGTAAAGGGGCAAACCGGCCGTATCTGGCGGCATTTTCTGACTATCGCATTGTTCATCTCGCTGGCGACGCCCGGGCATACCCTGCCAAAGGTGGATGTGCCCAAGTTGCGGGTGGACATTCAAACCCTTGAGACGACGATAAACGACACTTCGGTGGGGATATTACCACCGTATCAAGCCGCCCGTCAGGTGGGATTGGAATCGTTTGTTGAAACTGGCGCGATTTTCACTGGCCGCGTATCGGGATGGCTGGGCGCACGCAAGGGCGCGGTCTTAAGCGGTCAGACCATGGATGTGCGTCTTGGGTTGGTGAAACTGGCGCAAGCTGACGGGGCGCCGGGGAATGAAGCGGTTCTTAAGGCATTAGGCAGCGAAAACACCCACGCCTTGGTTCTGCTAAGCGGCGAAGCCACCCTTTCAGACATTCGCGGATTGCTGGCGATAAACCGCCTGCAAGTGGCCCCTCTTGGGCCGTCTTTGACGCTGGACGTGCCGCTTATCATCTGGACCAAGGCAAGTGTGCGATTGGGGTTGGGGGAAACCCTGTTGTTGAACCGTGCCAGCGGGGCGTTTGTCCTGAACTTCGGAAATATGAATATTGACCATGCAACCATTGCGGTGACAGGTGATGAAAATCAGTTCAGCCCCAAGTTTATCCCGTTTATCGCGACGGCCGGCAGTGGGTCAGTTCAGGTTGATGGCGCGGCTATTTCCGGCCTGGGGTTTGGCCATTCGGCAAAGTTCTCGGGTTTTTCGGTGGTGCGGCATGCTTTGTCCCCGGCCCGCTATCCCACGCGCATCACCAATAGCGTTTTTTCCGATGTCGCCGGGGTTTCGATCCAGGGTGTTTCGCACGCAGTTGTTCAGGGGAACAATTTCCGTGAAACCCGCGCCAGCGCGGTGGCTTTGGCAAGGTCATCTTATGGGCGGGTAGTATCCAACGTGTTTACGGGCGGGATGCCAACCAATGCAATCCGCATTGCGGATGGTTCAAACAATGCCATCGTTGCCGGAAATATCATCTTAAAAGGAGAGCGCGCCGGCATTGTTGTGAAAAACAACAGCAAAGCTGCGTTGGTAACCAACAATATCGTCTGGCGCCGGGACGGCGGTGGCATTCAGGTGGTGAAATCCGATTGCGGACAGGTTTCGGGCAATCTGGTGTTCGGCAATACTCAGAAAGGTATTGAGATGCGCAACAGCCGTGGCAGCCTGATCGACGGCAACCTGATTGCGGCAAATCAAAGTGCAGGTATCTGGGTTTCGGCGCAGGATACGACTGACCAAACGTTTATCAGGACCAACCGGATTGCGGGCAACGGGTCTGGCCTTGAAACGGCCACGGCCGGCGTATTGGTTTTGGATGGGAATGATTTTTCGTCACAATTTCCCCGGTTACTAAAGGGCGAATGGGCCAGACAGACGCATGTCATTGCACGAAATTTAACCGGGCAGGAACAGATTGTGTTTTCGACGAATGGTACGGTTACAGACTCTGTGGACCCTACCAATGCTCAGGAATTATGCCCAGGCTTGGACAAACCTGGGTTAGTGAGCCAGTAATATGCGGATACACCTGATAATTTTTGCGCTTATGACGGCCTTCGTCGGCAGTCAGGCGTTTGGCGAGGGCGACATCGAGCTTGCCTTTCCATTTAGCCTTGAATCGCGTCAAATCTCGGTAAAGGTACGCCCCGGGCTAAAAAACACCCGAAGCCTGCCAAGTGCGTCCTTGCGAAAGGCCCGTCTTAGCATGCTGGAAAAGCAGGTGATTTCGGACGAAAACCTGCGTGCTTTGGCCGATTATGGCGATGGGTTGGCCGCCTTGAAATATGTGCGAATACTGGTGTCGCGCTATCAAGGTCAGCGTGCGCATGCCTCGGACATTGCATATTACGCGGCGGTTGCGGTCGGATCTGGACGTGTCTGGCCGTTGCGGGACATGATAAACGCGATGCGTCTGTTAGACCCGGTAACCGAGCCAAAAAAGCGTGTTCGCGAATATATCGCGGTGCTGTATGCCCATGCTTGGGCGGGTAATACCATGGCATTGGACGCGGTTGTGGAATTCAACGGCGACGGTCTGTTGTTTGGGGAGATGTCCGACGCAACACGGGCAAAAATTCTGGCGCAATCCAAGGTAAACGGCAACGGGCGTACTGAATTGAGGTTGGCCGTAAGACTGATGATCAATTCAGAGCGACCGGCCGAGGAAACCAAATTGGCGCAAACGTATCTGGTGCGAGCGAGTGGGTCAGACAATCTGGCGATCAAAACCACCGCAGAGAACCTGTTGCTTTTGTTGAATGCGACCAAAGAGTAACTGTGAATAACTGGGTTAAACAAAGTTAAGTGGGGCAGATGAAGTACGGTTTTGGACAATTATTTTTGACTGTCGGGTTTGCGATGCTGTCCGGGACAGCGGCGTTTGCGCAATCGACCTATGGTTGCACCAATCTGGCCGGGCGGCACAATATGCCGGCCATCGAAGGCAAAGACGGCACCTTTTTCCGGATCGACCCGGAATTGCACATGTTTCACAGCATTTCTGACCAAAGTGCGGATCGGATGGCCAGACTTTCGGCAGCTCTTAAAGAATTTGGCACTACCCTTATTTATGCCCCTGTCCCGACCCGGGCGCTGGCGATGCCGGATAAACTTCCCCATCAGGCGCTTGATTATGGCTATGAGGCGGATATTGCGGCCACTGTTTACGACGACACAATCCGCAGGCTAAGCCGCGCCTTGGTCATGAATGTCAATCTTCGTAGCACCCTGCTTGCAACCAGTGCCCCGTTTTTCGCCACCGACCCGCGCCTGACCCCGGCAGGCGCCGAACAAATGGCGCGTGCCATTGCCAGGGTTATCGCCCAGGCAGATGGGTCTGACGCGCCCAAGTCGGTGTTCTCTAGCGCCACCGGTGCACCAGTGGTCTGGCCTTCTGTTATGCGGGCCAATCTGCAACGTCATTGCATGCTTGGGCTGGCCAAAGTCAGCGCCCCGTTGTTTGTCACAACCAAACGGCAAGCGGCGGTGCAGGGAACCGACAATTCGATCTTTGGCACTCGCACGCGAGGGGCGCGCATTGCCCTGGTCGGCACAGATGTAACCGGATCGCAGGTGTCGAACCTGGCGGGGTTCCTGTCACAGGCAACCGGATATGATGTTGTTGAATACAGCGTAGAAGATGGCGGCAGCTTTGCCGCCATTTCGTCGTACCTTACGTCAGACACATTCCGGGAATCGCGGCCCGCCTATCTGATCTGGGCCAACCCAATCAGCAACAATCTGGCACAATTTGGCGACCAGCCAATGCGCGAATTGACCGCTGCGGCCAGCGGGAACTGTGGTGTGGCTGTGCCCTTTTACGGCGGTGACGATGCGCGCTTTATTCGGGTTGAATTGAACCAGATGGATTTGCGTCAATCCAATTCGCTGTTGATTGATACGGGCGGCGGTACTGCTACGGACATGCGCCTGGATTTCACATCCCATAAGGGCCTGATCCGCAGCAAATTTGTGCACCGCCACCAGGATCAGGTGAAAACCGGACGATTCTATGTGCCTTTGTCCGGGTTATGGCGCGACGGTGTCTATTCGGTCGATATATCGCTTGATGTACCATTTGGTGCCAATACGCGCGTCAGCGTTTGCTTTGAATAAAGGGCAGAAACGATGAAGACGAGGATTCTAACTGGTCTCGCAGGACTTTCTGTGGCGATTGCGACCATTGTTTCGACGGCTGGCTTGGCCAATGCCAAAACGCTGGATCTGGTTTTCTGGCCACCTACGATCGAGCCGCAGAACATCTGCTCGCCGGACAATCGCGAGGCAAAGCCCGATGATCTGTCGGTTGGGGAAAGCGACGAGCGGCTGAAGGATTCGCAAAGGTTGCAGTTCTTACGCCGTGATATTCGGCGCTTGCGTCAGGATGACGCCGATCAGTGGTTTGATTCCATCCTCACCCTGATTAATTGGCGCGTCCGGTTAAGCGAGAAGTATTCGCCCCTTGCCGCGCAATTGGACATCATCCAGCTTTATATTGAGGCCGGCCGCCTTGAAGCGCTGAAAACTGCCGGGCTTGTAGCCGGCATCCGCGGTCAAAGCGATGGGCTGACATCGCAGAAAAAGCTTATTCTGGCGCAATATTACCTGAACGGAATCGGCGTGGCGCCGGACGTGGACTATGCCCGAAGTCTGATTTTGGAGGCGGCGTTTGCCGGCAACGCCGAGGCGTTTCTCGCGCTTGCGCGAATGGAACTGAACGGCAACCCGATGCCGGGCTGGGATGCGCCGCTGGATATTACTGTGACCCTGGCATTTGGTGGCTTGCTGGGGCAGATGAATTCGACCGTTTGTCTGCGGGCAAGGCGACTGGCAAATGAATATCAGTACGGCGACATTGTCTCGGCGAATGACGAGGTTGCTTATGCCTGGTACAAATTTGCGGCCGATCTGGGCGGTGGAGAATCGGCCTGGAGGATTGTCGAATTTCACCTGAACGCAGATGCCGCACGCAAAGACAACGAAGAGATGGTGAAATATCTGCGCCTTGCTTTGAGTAACGGCATAGCGCTGGAAGACTCGCAGGTTGAACAGCTGAAGTCATCTGGCGGTATCGACGAAGCAATCTTGCTGTCGATCCTTGGGTACAACCGCAGTTCCGACACTGGACGCAAGTGGCCAAGCGTCTCGCGGTATTTTCAGATGTCGGTCAACCTGGACAGTGAAAAGGTAGACAAAGACAGTCCTTATATCGAGTACCTTCAAGAGCTTAGCCAGTTTGATGCAGCCCCTGGATGGGTCTTTACCAAACTTGCCAAAGAAGTTCTGGTGCGCCGTGGGCGCTGGGCGGCCGAAGCTGAAGCGCTGAGCTTGCTTGAAATCGCAGCCCAACGTCGCGATCCCGAAGGCATGCAGCTATTGGCGCGAAAGCTGATCCGTCAGCGTGATGACCCGGCGATATTGCATCGTGCCATTAACCTGTTGACTCAGACAGTTTCGCAACACGGCCTGATGTCCTCGATGGACTATCTTGATAGTCTTTATCGTTGTCAGGCCAACCAAGCCCCGATGCTGCACGAGGCTGATTTTTGGGCAGAAAACTATGGTGCGGCACAGCATCAAACGGTGCAGGTAAGCGCCACAGATTTGATCACTCTTGACCCGTTCCGCGAACCATTGGTTCTGGCGCAATTGCAGTCACAGGCATTGGCCGGACGTGCCGGATCAATGGCCAATTTTCTGCAACGGTTACAGGTAGATCCGCTGGCCAGTGAGCGGGCGCACCGCCTGTGGGCCGCGCGCACCGATCATTCCAACAAGGCGTTGGAATTATTTGCCGAACTGGAATTTGAACTGGCAACCAACCCGGCAGAGCGCCACCTGGCAATCGAATTATTCCGCCGGATTTACCTGAACAACGGTGTTGCGTCGGCGCTGGACCTGTCCATCGCCTTGATCGAAGACAACGCTCGCAACCCGGCCATTGCCGCGGAAATCATCACCATGCTGACCCAGGCCGGCAACCGGGGTGAAGGGGCCTCAATCCGACTAATGGCGCGCCTGCTGGCGAAAGAACGTGACCCGGCGTCGGTTTATGACGAGTTCAAGGATATCATCGAAGAACGTGGTGATTTTCTGGCTCTGATGTTCGCCATTCCCTATATTTCGGCGGATAAGCTAGATGATTACATTGACCGCGCCGTTTCGCTAATGTCCTGCGGCACCAAAGATGTGGACGAGCTTGGCGATGCTTATGCGATCCATCTTTATCCCGAAATGTCCTATCACTGGCGTCGTATCGGCCTGACGTTCAAAGGCGGGCATGTGTTGTCCAAATTGCGCCTATCCGACTTGCAGATGGGTGCCTTCAAAGACGGTCGCTCTCCCGAAGCACTGGATATCTATACGCGTGAGCTGGCTGAAGGCAGCCGCACAGCGCTGCAGACCCTTTATCGCCTGACAGTGGACCCGGATTTAGAGACCTATGATCCCGTCGCCGCGGCCGAACATATGCTGGCGGTTCTGGATCGTGGCGGGCCGGGGGATCAAACTTGGGTGCTGAGTAATTACCGGCGGGCAGGGTCGTCTTTGCGCTCGCTCGTCGCAGCCAAGATCGACATAGAACAGATTTACCGCCGGGCGGCCCAAAGGGGCGATGTCGGGGCCAAGCTGGAATATGGACTTTACCTGCGCGATCTGGCCACGACTTCGGGCGATTTGGGGGAATCAACGCGCTGGTTAGGTGAAGCGGCTGAAAGTGGCAATGTCAGGGCGATGGCCGAATTCGGGTACGCATTGGCCATGGGGCTGGGTGTCCCGCAGGACCGTGAAACAGCACTTGTCTGGTTGACCCAGGCCGGGGAAAGGGGCGATGAAACCGCCAAAGACTTGGCACATCTTGTCCGCCTGCAAAGAGGGTTTTGATTGTTCGTATGCGCCTGATTGTTTTGATTTCTCTGTTGATACCCTTCGGCTTTAGCGCACCACTTTTGGCCGCCACCTGCGTCTCTGCGCCTGAACCGGTGTTCAGCCTGGCTTACGGTAGCCGTTATGTTGAAAGTGACGAACCCGGCACCGTAATTGACAGCAAGGCGAGCGCTGCGGCTGAAAAGGAACTAAAGCCGGTTGATAATTTCCTGCTTGATCTGGCCAAGATGACCTCTGGAAATAAACCCTCGTCCGGGGCTTGTGCCTTGTCGCAGATCGCCGTCTGGGCCCGGGCAAATGCGTTGGAAGACCTGCAATCACCCACGGCGCGTCTGACCGTTGGCTCGCGCATTGCCAGCTTTGGGTTGATAACGCTTGAGGCGACAAAACAGGTGGGCCACTCTGGTGAGCTGGCCGATATTGGTGCGTGGCTTGACCGTCTGGTCAGCCGACAGATGGTGTTCTGGGAAGAAGAGGCCAGCAGCGGTGCCAAACGCGGCAACTTGCGGGCCTGGGCAGCACTGGGGGCTGCTGCAGCGGCGGCCGTTACAAACGATCCGGTGACGCGCAGCTGGGCCGCCTGGTCGGTCAGCTATGTGCTGTGCACCGCCGGGCCGGACGGTAGTTTGCCGCAGGAAATGCGTCGCGGAAAATATGCGCTGCACTATCAACTTCATGCCGTATCGGCATTGGTGGTGGCCTCGGCTTTGCTTGAACGACAAGGCTCTCCGGTGCATCTGACTTGTGACGCGGCCCTTGACCGGGTTGTCGGTTTCGCCATGGACGATGTGGACTCTGGTCGGCGCACGGCACAAATCACCGGCAAAACTCAAAGCTATTTCGACGGCACTGAGGTTCTGAAACCCTTCAGCTTTGCCTGGATCGAGGCCTATCTGACGCTTGATCATGTGTCGCGACACCGCCAATTGGAGCACTTCGCCGCGCGCCATCGTCCGCTTAGCTATTCTAAACTGGGTGGCAATCAAACCCGCATGTGGGCAAGGGAATAACGCCCTGCCGCTTTAAACCCGAACCCCAAGCGGCACACCGTCATGTCCGGGGTCAGCGCCACCTGACAGAATGCCATCGTCGATCCTGATACCGTGCACAGCCCCGATACCAAAGGTCAGAGCTGAGCGGATCACCTCATAGCCTTGCACCACCAACGGATCGGTCAGATACCCCGGAATTCGGTTGGTGATGTCGATGGCATTCGATGTGGCGGAAAAGCGCGGGGCGGACACGGCATTGGTCATATCCATGTCAAAATCCATCACGTTCAGCAACGCCTGCAACACCCCCATAGCAATCTGAGTGCCACCCGGCGCGCCAAGGACAATCCGCGGTGTGCCACCCTTAAAGGCAATGGTCGGACAGATCGAACTGAACCTTGCCTTGCCCGGCGCAATTGACCCGGCGCGCCCCGGGCGCGGATCAAACACCGCCATACAGCCGTTGTACATAAATCCAAGCCCATCGGTAATCACCCCCGATGGCATGCCCAGCGAATGGGTCATGGTCACGCACATGCCGTTTTGATCGACCACGGCGACGTGAGTGGTGTCTTTGGGTTCAGGCTGACCCAGCCGTGTCACCATCATCTTTTCACCGCCGCCAATGCGAGCGGCAATGCCGGCGGCATAATCCTTGGCCGTCAGGTGATCCGGGATATCGACAAATGCTGGATCGCCCACATGCGCGTCCTTGTCAGCGGTGGCGGCCTTCATCGCCTCGGCGACGGTACGGATATAGTCGGTGGTGTTGTGGCCCATCCCGGCCAGATCAAAGTTCTCCAGAATATTCAGCATCTCAACCAGCATGATGCCTCCGCCCGGGGGATTGTTGGTCGCGATATCAAACCCCCGATAAGCGCAGCGCAGAGGGTCCGCCCTCATGGTGGCATACGCCTCAAGATCAGCGCGGCGCAGCAGCCCGCCGTTGGCCGCCATGTCGGCGTCAATTCGCTCGGCAATCTCACCGAAATAGAACGCTTCGGCCCCGTCGCGGGCGATCAAGGACAACGTGCGGGCAAGGTCGGGATTGGCCACGTGATCGCCGATTTTCTTGAGCGAGCCGTCATCGCGGAAATACGCTGCCCGTCCGGTTTTCGAAAACCCGATCCGTTCGGCCACATCGGCGCGGCCCATGTCGGCGCCGTGGGTCCACCAGTGATGCACATGCGGACGGACAAAGAACCCCTGTTCGGCCTGCTGCACCGCCGGGGCGCAGATATCGGCCCAGTCCCAACTGCCGAAATCCTGCACCGCCTCGTGATAGGCCATCACCGATCCTGGCGTGGTAATGGCGCGATAGCCAATATCGTTGATATTGCCTTTCAAGACAAAGCCAAACCCGTCGCGGGCCTCGCCCTCCAACAGGTCTTCCCACATGTCCGGCGTGGCCGACAAAGGCGTGCGCCCATGAAAGTCGATACAGGTATGCGCGCCCTTAGGGTCATAAATCTGCATTGCCCCGAACCCGGCGATACCGCACATCTGCGGGTCCACCACGCCCTGCACCAGGGCGGCGGCCATGGCTGCATCCACCGCATTGCCGCCGCGCATCAGGACGCGCGCACCTGCCTCAGAGGCTTCGGGTTGGGCGGTGACGATCATGGCGTTATCGGGCAAGGGCATGGGTTCAGATCCTGTTAAGGCCGCACCAGTCGGCGACGAAAAGGGCGATTGTGTGGGTGACACGCCGCAGTGACGCCAGGCTGACACGTTCGTCAAACCCGTGGATGTTCTGCGACACCGGCCCATAAACCAGCGCCGGGCAATCATCGTAAAGCATGAACACCCTGCCATCGAGATAGGCCGTCCCGGGGCCGGAATTCAGCGCTTCTTCAAAGACCGCGCGATGGGCGGCAATCAGCGTTGCCTCGGCCTCGGTGCCTTCGGGCAATTCATACCCTTTGGCGAAAAACCCATTATAAGTTACTTCAGCCGGGTTATTGCTCAGGAACGGATGATCGCGGCAGGCCTCGGCCACGGCGGTCTCGATCCTGACCGCAATATCCGCAGGTTCCGTTCCCGGAAACAGCGAAAGCCGCAGGTCCAGATCGCACCAGGCAGGCACCGATGAAGCCCAGTCGCCGCCGGCAATCTTACCGACATTCAGGTTGATTGGATGCGGAAGGTCGGCGAAATGCTTTGTCTCGCCTTTCTCGGCGTTCATTTCCGCCTCGAGTTGCCGGAGCCGGGTGATGATATGATAGGCGGCTTCGATTGCATTGGCACCATCCCCGGCATCGGCCACATGCACCGGATGGCCGCGTACCCGCACCTGAAACCAGATCACCCCGACGTTGGTCCGCACCAATTCGTGATTGCTTGGCTCGGTGATGATCGCCGC
>DAOUQK010000152.1 GCA_030625695.1 Paracoccaceae bacterium
CCCATGGCGACAATGCGGCCCTGATCCATGACAATGATCCGGTCGGCCTTTTTCACCGTCGCCAACCGATGCGCCACGATCAACGTGGTCCGTCCGGCGCTCAAACCATCCACCGCCTGCTGCACCGCCCGTTCGCTTTCCGCGTCCAGCGCGCTGGTGGCTTCGTCCAGCAGCAGCACCGGCGCGTCGCGCAGAATGGCGCGGGCAATGGCGATGCGTTGTTTCTGCCCCCCCGACAGCATGACACCGCGTTCGCCGACATAACTGCCATAGCCGTCGGGTAACGCCATTATGAACTCATGCGCAGCAGCAGCCGCCGCCGCCGCTTCGACTTCGGCGTCGCTGGCATCGGGGCGGCCAAAGCGGATGTTTTCCAACGCCGAGGTGGCAAAGATCACCGGATCTTGCGGCACCAAAGCCACGGACCGGCGGAAATCATCCCGGCGCAGGTCGCCCAGCGCCACACCGTCCAGCGTTATACGCCCTTTGTCAGGATCGTAAAACCGCAGGATCATCTGGATCATCGTTGTTTTGCCAGCACCCGAAGGTCCGACAAAGGCAATGGTTTCACCGGGGGAGACATTCAGAGATATATCGTCCAGGGCGATGATCCCGGGGCGCGACGGATAGTTGAACGTCACATTCTCAAAGGTAATTTCGCCCCTTACCGGATGGGCCAGCATTTTGGGGCTGTCAGGGTCCAGAACCGTATCGGTGGTTTGCAGCAGTTCCACCAGTCGCTCGGTGGCCCCGGCGGCGCGTTGCAATTCGCTCCAGATTTCTGAAAGGGCAGCAACCGCACCGGCGACCAGCACCGCATAGATCACAAACTGGATCAATGTGCCTTCGCTCATCACGCCGCCGCGGACATCGTGCGCACCCATCCACAACACGCCGACAATGCCAGTGAACACCAGAAAGATCACAATAACCGTCAACACAGCGCGGGTGCGTATGCGGATGCGCGACACGTCGTATGAGGTTTCGGTGATTTCGGCAAACTGTTCCCGGTTGCTGGCCTCATGGGTGAACGCCTGCACGGTCTGAACCGCAGTCAATGCCTCGGACGCATTGCCTGAAGACGCGGCAATCCAGTCCTGATTTTCGCGCGATAACACCCGCAAACGCCGCCCCAGCACCATGATCGGTATAATGATCACCGGCACGATCAGCAGAACCAGTGCCGCCAGCTTGGCCGAGGTCAGCAACATCATCGCCAAGCCGCCGATGAACAACAGCAGATTGCGCAGGGCAATCGACACTGACGACCCCAAAACCGACTGGATCAGGGTGGTATCGGTGGTGATCCGGCTCAAGACTTCTCCGGTCATGATCTGTTCGAAAAACCGCGGGCTCATACCGATCACCCGGTCAAACACCGCCATACGGATATCGGCAACCACCCGTTCGCCCAGCCGCGTGACCAGCGAATACCGCAGACCCGTGCCCAGCGCCAGAACCGCCGCAATGCCCAAAGCGGCCAGGAAATACAGATCCAGCAACCCGTCATCTTCGACCCTGAAGTTGTCGACCACCCGGCGCACAGCCAGCGGCAGAACCAGCGACATCGACGCGGTCAGCGTCAGCGCCACAGCGGCCCCGGTCATAAGCACGCCATACGGGCGCATGAACGGCCACAGCGCCTGCAAAATACCGATCTGACGGGATTTGGCGCGCTCTTCAGTGGCGTCTGGTGCCGTTTTCGGGACAGATTTCGAACCCGTGTTGCTGGTCGATTTGCGCGCCATGTCTGATCCTTATTGCGTCCGTAATACATCGCCCGATCATAAGCCTGATTTGGGCAGTGCTTTATAGGTCTTGCTTCATGGCCCCGCAACAGGTCAGGGTCAAGCAGCCAGTTGACGTGGCGAACCTGAACCACCCATACCTTTCCCCGCCCCCATACACCCCGGAGTAACACAACGTGACGCAAGACACTCAATCGACCAAAGCCCCGATGAATGGCGCCGAAAGCCTTGTCCACAGTCTGCTTGCCAGCGGCGTTGACACCTGCTTTGCCAACCCCGGCACGTCCGAGATGCACTTTGTTGCCGCCCTCGATCATATCCCCGGCATGCGTTCGGTACTTACCTTGTTCGAAGGGATCGCGACCGGCGCCTGTGATGGCTATTACCGCATGGCGCGCAAACCGGCCTGTTCGCTGCTGCACCTTGGGCCGGGGCTGGCCAATGGGGTGGCTAATCTGCACAATGCCAAAAAGGCCGGATCGGGTGTGGTTAATATTGTCGGAGAGCATGCCTCGACGCATATCGCCCTGGACGCGCCCCTGACATCGGATATCCAGGGGATCGCAAGACCGGTGTCGCATTGGCTGCGCAGTTCCGCCAGTGCCGCCGCTGTTGGTGCGGATGCGGTACTGGCGGTACAGGCCGCCCGCACCCAGCCCGGCCATGTTGCAACCCTGATTCTACCCAGTGATACCGCCTGGAACGATGGCGGGTGCCTGCACGAACCTATCGCGCCACCCACGCCAACAGACTATGATAAACACGCGCTGAAAAAGGCCGCCGCCGCCCTAAACGGCCCCGATAGCCTTTTGTTGCTCGGTGGGTCCGCGCTCAGCGCCGCCAATCTTGAGATTGCAGGCAAAATTGCCGCCCGCACCGGGTGTGAATTGCTGTCAGAATGGTCCAACGCACGGATGGAGCGTGGGGCCGGACGGGTGGCCGTTGCCCGTGTCCCCTACCCCATCGAAGACGCGCTTGCGGCACTGGCCCCATACCGGCGCATCGTTCTGCTGGGCGCGCGTGCGCCGATTGGGTTTTTCGCATATCCCGGCAAACCGGCTGTTTTGACCCATGAAGACGCCGAAATCATCCATTTTGTTCAAGCTGACGGTGACCTTGGCGCGGCCTTGCAAGCCTTGAGTCAGGCCAGCGATGCCGAACAAACCGCGCCGGTGCTGTCGCAACGTCACACCAGCCCCCTTCCCATTGGAGCAACAACAGCGGAATCGATTGCCGGGGTATTAGGGCAATGCATCCCTGAGAACGCCATTGTGGTTGACGAAGCAATTACCACCGGACGGGCATTCTTTGCGGCCACCAAAGGTGCGCGGCCGCATACCTGGCTGAACAATTGCGGCGGCTCAATTGGCTATGGATTGCCAGTGGCGGTGGGCGCTGCGGTGGCCTGCCCGGACCGTAAGGTTTTGGCGCTGATTGGCGACGGCAGTGCGATGTATACCGTGCAATCAATCTGGACCATGGCGCGCGAAAAGCTGGACGTTACCATTCTGATCTTTGCCAACCACAGCTATCAGATCCTGCGCGGAGAACTGACCAACGTCGGCGTGCAAAACCCCGGGCCACGCGCCATCGACATGTTATCGCTTGATCGCCCGGCGATCGACTGGACCGCTATGGCCCGGTCAATGGGCGCCGAAGCCTGTCGGGTGGACGATTGCGCCGACCTGGCCGAAGCCATGGAGGCAGGGTTCGCCTGTCAGGGACCGTATCTGATCGAGGTTACGGTCTGAGGGCACCATGTGAAACCACGACGGCGTATTGTCCCATGGTTTGATGGTGGGAAAATCGCTTTTGCAGGATATTTGCCTGTTTTTATCTGGAGCGGGCGGCGGGAATCGAACCCGCATCATTAGCTTGGAAGTCTCGTACGCTAAGCTCGATAAACCTTTTACTTTCAATAATGTAATTGAATATCTAAATCCATTTTGCAGGTAATTTGTCTGTTTTGGATTTCTGGAGCGGGTAGCGGGAATCGAACCCGCGCCTTAACCTTGGAAGGGTCTTATGATACCATTTCACCATACCCGCTCGAAGTGTTCATCTACTAATTCAATGGGAAATGATCGTCAAGAAACCATCCGCTGTATGCGTAATAAAAGGCGGGGGCAGGAACAACGAATGCCGGTGACACAGCCCAAACTGATGGGCGTGCATGCGGGTTCTCTAGAAACTGCATTTTCACGCGCCTATCCAATTGGTTCTTCAGGCTTGTAACCTGAAGATTGTAGGTTCAATTCCTACTCCCGCAACCCAAAACTCCCAATAGAACAAACGCTTAGAACCAACTGAACCACCACCAGCTAAAGCTGGTGGGATCAACAGGAACAGTTGAAACTGTTCTTTTCAAATGAGCGCCTCCGGCGCAAATTGGTTTTCTTTCTCCGTCTGGAAGACGGAGGATTTAAACCAATCAGTGGAAATTAAAATACTGGGAAAGCCTAAGTGCAGTTTTACCTCAAAACCACCTCAAAGTTTGATGAGCCGTGTGGGAAAGCTGCATGAAATCAATGCGGTAGGGCTCAACTTGATGTGAAAAAATTTTGGTCGGAGCGCACACTAGTCTGCGTCTGATCGGCCGAGTGATCGAGAAAAGTGCGATGATGAACAAGTTCACCGAATTTTGCGCCACAAGGGCTGCCCTTTACCCCCGAATAGTTCAACAAATGATCCGTTTCAACCGAGTCGGCTGCAACTGAAGGTGGGAGAAACCTGTCGCGAATGGACCGAATCCGACCAGTCCATCCTTGTTGCCAGCCTTCTGTGCGGCCACAAGTATTGCATCCTTCAATAGTGCAGTTTTCTTATCGCCAGCTGATCGCACAGGACAGGAGCGCGTGGTCAAATGAGATTGCGGTTCGGCCTTGGGTCCAGAGGTTTTAGTGGTGCCGCACGTTACAGCCAGTCTCTGATCTATTTAGCGGCATACATTTGACACACCATCAATGAAGTCGCGTCTGACTTCCGCGGAGGCTGTGTGAAAACGCCTCTTTCCGTTGGGCTGACTGATGGATCGGAGGTTAGGGTGTCGAGTTTCATCGAAGCTATCGACCGCAACCAGGCGACGCTGTTTCCTGCCCTCCATGGCCGACGTTGCGGCACTGCTGAAGGTCTATATTGCAGACCTTCTCTGGAAGTAGCCATGCCAGTTGCGAACGGCCCAGACCTGCCATTCACCAATGGAACGAACGCCGTGTTGCAGCTTTCGCGTTGCGGCCATTCGTGCACGGCGCAGCATTTTCAGAGAATGAATGACGACAGTGCCGGACAAACCGGGCATTTTCACCCACTCCCAATACTACTCTTCTGGCAGCCCTCCCTTACGCAAACCTTCCTCGAAAACTTTCCGATAGACGGGGTCTCTTAGTGATGATGTATCCATCAAAGTCTTGATTGTCACAGTACGCCCAAGCGTTTCATATTCCATTGCGGCCCACTCTGCGTCGCCCGGTTGATCAAGGTAACCGTAACAGGCAATCAGAAACGGCTGCATGAAGGATGCGGTCGGGCTTTGGTCCAGGGCTTGATCAAATGACTGAACGGCAGTTTCATAATTTCCCAGAAAAAACCGCGCCATTCCAAGCACCTGATGATAAAAGAACGGTGGCTGAGGGTTGATGCGCATCCCTTTCTCGATCAAGGGCAGTGCCTTTTCGGCATGGCCATCGAATATTTGGGTGGTCGCCAGAGAAATGTAGCTGTCAGCATAATTTGGGTTCAGATCAATAGATATTTCAAAATGGGCAATGGCTTTTTCAATATCCGAGGCGAAAATGCGGTTATGAATCCGGGCGAGCGACCAGTGTGTATAAGGCAATTCTCTATCCAATTCGACGGCCTTGTTGGCTGCGTCTAAAGCGAGCTTAATGTACTTCTCACGCTCCTCGACCCAGTTGTTTTCCACCGCGTAGCTATAGGCTTGCGCCAGCCGGGCGTAAGCGGCCGCGAAATCAGAGTCCAGATCAATGGCTTGCTTGAAAAGAGTGATAGATTCAACGTTGCTGTCTTTTGAGAAAAACCCCTCTAGTCGCGTGCCCCGGAGGTATAGATCATAAGCCTCGGGATTGTTGGTGAGCGGACGCGCCAACCGGGTCTCTTCATCCGAGGTCAATTTGACCGCAAGTACAGATATAATCTTTTCGCGCACCTCGTCTTGCATCGAAAAAATGTCGCTGAAGTCGCGATCATAGCGTTCGGCCCAAAGGTGCTCGCCGGTATCCGCCTCGATCAGCTGCGCGGTTAGTCGAATCTTTTCACCGATCTTCCGGATACTGCCCTCTACAACATACCGCACACCCAGATGCTGTGCGACTTCGCGTATGTCGGGTGATTTTCCTTTGTAGGCAAATGTGGACGTTCTGGAGATCACAATAAGCCCCGAAATCTTGGAAAGGTCAGTGATCAGATCCTCGGTCATACCATCCGCAAAATACTCCTGTTCCTCGTCACCACTCATGTTGACGAAGGGGAGAATTGCAATCGACGGTTTTTCCACCTCTTCGACAGTAGTCACTTCATCGGCCACCGGTCCGGTAACGGGCATCCACGGGCGATAATATGCAACAGGCACGGCAACAGCCAATAAACTGGCAGCAATGATGATCTTGGGCAAATGTCGTTTCCTGGCTGCCCCGGAACCGCCCAATCTGTTCGGGTTTGCACGCGGCTTGTAAGATTCGGACGCCGGATCAAGCTCAACCCGGAATATTTGAACCGGGTTGGCGATGTTCTTTAGCTCGTATTCGCCCAAATCCGTGAAGTTGAGATCACACTTACCCGAAACATGTTCGTGCACCGTGCCTGAAATATAAACGCCTCCCGGTTCTGCCATGGCTTCGATCCGTGCTGCTACATTCACGCCATCGCCGAACAGATCGCCGTCTTCATGGATGACATCGCCAAGATTGACGCCAATTCGATAAATAACGCGCTGGTCCCCCACAAGGTCAGCATCCCGTTCTGCCAGTTCCCGCTGGATTTCAACGGCGCATTGCACGGCGCTGACGGCACTTGGAAACTCGACCAACACCCCGTCGCCGGTGGTTTTGACGATATGGCCATCGTGTTGCGTGATTTTGGGGTCGATAACCTCCGATCGTTGCGCCCGCATGACATCCAGAGTGCCAACTTCGTCAGCGCCCATCAGAGTGGAATATCCAACGATGTCCGCTGAAACGATAGCTGTCAATCTGCGTGTTGGTGCGCTGCTCATTGCATGAAACTAGCATCCCCAGTTCGCAAAATCTATGAGTTGGCTAAGAAGCAGGCATGGAGGATTGCGGATTGTCACAGCCACGTGGATTTCATTGCTGCAAACTTGGATTCCCCTATTCGCAATTCTCCTTTTTGTCGAACACGTATAGCCGGTTTGTGTGGTTTCCCGGCGAAGGGCTGCTTTGGGAAGATTGAACCAGACAATTTGCCACCGCAGAGAATGGCGGCTTCTCTAATTGGGTGTTTGGGTCAAGCTCTTTTTCCTTGTTTGCTTTGGGTCATTGTCGCTCATCCGGGTCACGCTTCTCTCCGCAGTCTGTTTGATGCCGTGATGACACCGCTGCACGCATATGTCGGATTGGCAGTGGAGAGCCTTGCTTTCCGGCGCGCTTCAAGTGGCGCAGCAGTCATTCTCGGCTTCATCTATTACCTGACAGGGCATGTTGACATGCCCGAGATGGCACGAACCTCGTCCGGTGAGGGACGACCCCGTCAGGATTGGGTGGTTGGCGTTTTAGATCATGCTGTGTCTCCCACCAAGTCCTGACGGAATTCCGTGCCATCGGTCCACATCCTGTGTACCAAGACGGCGAGTTTGCGCGCGACGGCGACAACGGCGCGACGACGCCCTTTTGTGCGCATCAGCCGCAAGCCCCCCGATTTGATCTGAGACCCGGCCATTGTTCGCATGAGCAAAGCATTGGCAGCTGCGTACAACGTTGCGCGGACATCCCGGTCGCCCGCTTTTGATATTCGGCCAGGATTGTCGTGCTCACCTGACTGATACAGTCTCGGGGTCAGGCCAAAATGTGCGCCAACAGTCCGAGATCGTTTGAAACGCGTCGGATCGCCTAATTCCCGGTATCGCTGATCCAGCGGCAGTTCATCAGCTCTGACGTTCAATCGAACATTGATTTCCAGATGTACGGCTATTCCGCGAAATTTCACCCATTCCAGAAATCCGACTTTTTCAACACAATCCGCCCTTCATGTCGAAATGTGCATGGTGCAGCAATCGGACCACTTCCCTCTCGCACCACGGTCAAGAACGGCCCATTGCGGACTTTGAGCGGGGCATCGCATGCTGCGATGCAGCTTCTCCGAAGCAGACATTAGCTGCATTGCAAAACTTCGGCAAGGGGCCCCTATGCCTCAGCTCTATTATACCCCGGGTCATCGAACATCCGAATTTTGTTGACGAATTGGGGGCAATGGATTCTGCTTGGGGGTATGATCGTGCCTAATTTTCTTACTTCCGAAGAGCGTGTTGAACTCGAAGGCTGCGTGCGCCGCCAAA
>DAOUQK010000329.1 GCA_030625695.1 Paracoccaceae bacterium
GCACAGCAGATTGAGCTTCCCGAACCGGAAGAGGAAGCGCCGGTGCGCCGGAATGTGTCATCTTTCCGGGTTCAGAAATGGCAGGATCATTTCGACCATCTCAAGGGCGGGGCAATTTTGTCGGATACGACGTCGAAAATGTTGCAATATTGGTCGGAAGACGAAAGCGTCTACAAGGTCTTTCCCACCAGCGTCCCCCTGTCTGACGATCTGACCCGGCTTGGGTATACCAGGATCATTCGCAAGGTGAATGGGCCCAGTTGGGCCCCCACACCCTCGATGAAAAAGCGCAACCCCGAATGGCCGGATTTCGTTGGTCCCGGACCGGATAATCCGTTGGGGACGCACGCCCTTTATCTGTCGTGGCAATATTACCGGATCCACGGAACCAACGACACGCGCAAGATCGGTCGCAAGTCATCCAATGGGTGTATCGGATTGTACAACGAACAAATCGCTGAATTGTTTGTCTTGACCAAAGTCGGGACGCAAGTGAAACTAATCTGATTGAGTGCAGTCAGGGATAAACGCCCAGTCAACGTGAGTGAGCAGACAAAAATGAATAGAAATGTTGTTTTAGGACTAAGTGCGGCGGTGATCGCTGCTATCGCCGTGTTTCTGCTGCAGTCAAAAGATCAGCCGGGCCCGCAGGGTCACTCAATGGTGCCACCCGACACAACAGCCATTGCCCAGGGCGATCCGATCGCGACGGTTGCCCTTCCGGCTTCCCTGTCTGCGGATGCGCAGGTTGGCAAACGCGGCTTTGACGCCAAATGTGCCCAGTGTCATGGTGAAAACGCCGCCGGTCAGAACGGTGTTGCGCCGCCGTTGGTTCACAAGATTTACGAACCGAACCACCATTCGGATGCAGCTTTTCTTCTGGCGGCAAAGAACGGTGTCCGGTCGCATCATTGGAAATTTGGCAACATGCCTCCGGTCAAGGGGCTAACCGATGCTGACCTCAAATATATCGCCCGTTATGTGCGCGAACTTCAGAAAGAGAATGGTATTTTCTGATGCGGCAAGGCCAGCGTGGGCATTTTTGGGTGGTGTTTCAGGCGGTTGTTTTGTCCGCATTGTTTGCTTTTGTAGTCCCGCAACCCGCCGACGCACATGTGGATATTGGCCTGGACACACATTCAGGCGCAACTGAACAACAGGGCACGCCTGTGTCAGACGACACATTTGACATGTTCAAGCATTGTCACCCAGGATTGGATTGCTCGGTTCAGGTGGTTTTTTTTACCGGTTATCTCACCCGGTTCGAGGTGGTTGATCTTCGGCTGGTCTTTCAGTTTGCAACCAAAAACCTGCCCGGTCGCCCTGTTGCCTTTGATCCGCCGCCGCCTCGAGTCTTGTCCTGACAAATCACCGTCAATACCAATCAGGAAAAACAGGACAACAAGATGAAATTCAGGACAATTTTGGCCGGCGTTGCGTCGGCAACCCTTTTGGCAACGGTCGTGTTTGCGCATGGCAAGGCAACCGGAATCGTAAAGGAACGAATGGACGGAATGTCTGTCATGGGCAAGACCATTAAAGCGCTGGCACCGATGATGCGCGGCGAGGTGGCTTATGACGCGCAGGCGGTTCGGGACGGGGGCGAACGGATTGGCATTCATGCCGGTGAAGCGATGACCAGACGATTCCCCGCAGGCAGCGGCGGCAAACCATCAGAGGCCAAGGATGCCGTTTGGGAAAGCTGGGAGGAATTCGCGGCTCTGGCCGAGCAATTGCACACCTATTCGGAAGGTCTGGCACTGGCTGCGGATAACGGTTTGATGATGGCGGGTGGTGCGACCGCGGACAGTTCGGCGATGATGGGATCCTCCAGTGCCATGATGGGCGGCAGCCCGGCCATGATGGATAGTGCCATGGGGCTTGAGGAATTGTCAGAAATGCCTGTTGATGGTGTTTTTGCAATGGTCAGCCAGACCTGTTCGACCTGCCACACCAAGTTTCGGGCCGAGGCGAAGTGATATGCACTGGATCTATAAAGGCGTCGGTGCCGCCGCGATTTCGGGTGCGCTGGTGGTTGCCGCACTGGTCGCCTGGCCCATCGGGCATACACCCGGTGCCATTGACCTAACCGGTGATGTTCAGCGTGGTGCCTATCTGGCCCGCGCTGGCGGGTGTATTGCCTGCCATACCAACTTTGACAAAGGAGGCGCGCCACTTGCCGGGGGCGCGCCTCTGAAAACCGATTTTGGGACGTTTTCCCCTCCGAACCTGACGACCGACCCGGTCCATGGCATCGGCGGCTGGACCGTTCGGGATTTTGCCAAAGCGGTCCGTCAGGGCGTGTCGCCGGACGGGGAGCCGTATTATCCGACGTTTACCTATCCGTTTTATACCAACTTCACCGATCAGGACATTGCCGATCTTTGGGCAGCGTTTCAAACCGTTCCACCCGTCGGCGAACCGGCACCGGCACATGATACCCCTTTTCCGTTCAATCAACGCTGGGGGTTGAAATTGTGGCGCGCGGCGTTTCTGCAAAAGCCGCACACAGACCCTGTGGCAGAAAATGACGATCAGTGGAACCGTGGCCGTTTGCTGGTGGAAGGGGCAGCGCATTGCGCGGCTTGTCATACCGGACGAAACTTAGCCGGAGCGCGCGCCTCAGATGCCCAGCATTTCCAGGGGAATGATCGCCTGCCTGGGGGCGGCAAATCTCCGGCGATCGACTTTGAAACATTGCGGGCGCGCGGCTGGACCGTGGGTAACTTGGCCTATGCGTTGAAAACCGGTGTCACACCGTCAGGTGACGCGCTTGGCGCAACCATGGGTGAAGTTGTTTTGCAAGGAACACGGTTTCTGACGGACGAGGACCGCAACGCAATGGCGGTCTATCTGATGGATGATCACAGCGGCGGATAATTCAGGGGCGGGCGAACTTCTTGCCCGCCCAATTTACAGGAACATAAAAAACATGAATATCTCAAGACGACAATTTGCAGGGGCCGCCGGTGCTGCCGGTTTACTTGCATCCACCCCACTCGGGTCGCTTTCTGAAGGCCTGAGCTACCCGGTTTTGCAGGCGCAGGTACGAAATGTTCAGCTTGCGCCGATGGGCTATCCCCAGACAGAAATCTGGGGCTATGGCGGGCAAATGCCCGGTCCGGAAATTCGACTGGCGCAGGGGCAAAGAGTTCGCCGAAAATTGCTGAACAGTTTGCCACAGGCAACCTCGGTTCACTGGCATGGGATCAGAAGTGACAACGCAATGGACGGTGTGGCCGGGTTGACCCAAGAGGCCGTCGCACCCGGGGCGGAATTTGACTATGACTTTGCAGTGCCGGATGCCGGAACCTACTGGTACCACGCGCACAATCGATCAGCCGAGCAGGTTGCCCGGGGTCTCTATGGTGCGTTGATTGTCGAAGAGAGCGATGTGCCCGACGTAGATCGTGAAGAGGTTTTGGTGCTCGATGACTGGCTGTTGAATCCTGAAACGGCTCAGATTGATCCCGAATTCGCCTCGCCTCATAGCCGCAGCCATGCCGGGCGGCGCGGAAATTTTGTAGCAACCAATGGGCGCTTTGAACTCACGCTTCCGGTCACCCGCCACGAGCGGATACGCCTGAGGATCATCAACGCAGCCAACGCGCGTATTTTTGTTCTGGCATTGGCGGGGCTTGAGGGGTGGGTCATCGCGTTGGATGGCATGCCGCTGCCAGCGCCTGAACCTGTGACAGAAGAGTTTCTGCTTGGGCCGGGTCAACGTGTTGACCTTGTAGTCGATGTGACAGCAGAAGTGGGTGATACAGCCTATCTGGTGCGTGTTGATGGCGAAGAGGCGCGTGCCCAGACGTCCTTTCCGGTTACGACAACGGGCAGTCGCACGAGCCGGAGTGCCCCGGACGCGCTACCGCCCAATCCTGATCAGTCCGTCACCGGCCTTGAGGG
>DAOUQK010000158.1 GCA_030625695.1 Paracoccaceae bacterium
AATTGTGTTCGACGCGCATTTGCTGGATCGCGATTATTCTACCGTTGACACCAAAGAACTGGGCATTCGGCTGGGCAACCAATCGCTTGCGGCCAAGATCATCAAACGCGGCGTGTTAAGTCAGGTGGTGGTCGGTATCGACGCGACATCCGCCCAACAGATCGAACATTTGCCGGGTGCCGTGGTGCATCTCAGCTTCCCTCTGACCCGCCAATCCTTGTTTAGTTTCCTACTGGCCCGCGATGCTTCAATCTAGCCTCTATTGGACCGGCGCGATTTGGACGCTGCTGCGCAAGCGCCGCAAGTTTGTGCAACAGACAACCCGCACCGATTGCGGCGTGGCGTCGGCCTTGACGGTGCTGAACCTGATGGCGCTTCAGGCTGATCCGGTACATGCAGTGGAAACCATGGATACGGACCGCACCGGCACCAGTCTTGAGGCATTACGGCTTTATTTTGAACAGCATTACGGCCTGGACGCTACCGCCCTGTCGGTTCCCGCCGCCCGTGTGGGCGAGATAAACGGCCAGGTCATTCTGCACATGCGTCAGATGCATTATGTGGTGCTGCTGCGTGTGTCCAAGGCGGGGATTTTCGTATTTGACCCGTCGCTTGGCCCGGTGCACTATCCGATTGCCGACTTTGAAGCGCTTTATTCCGGGTATCTGTTGCAGGTCAAACGGTTGGGTTGGTCCAAACGCGCCGGCGCAGTTCCGTCCCAGCGGATGCAGGCACCTGTACCGCGCGCCAAAGATAAGCTTAGCGCCCAACCGGCGGCGTTATTCATCATCGGCGTGGCCATGCGGCTGATGGAATGTGCTTTGTTGCTGTGCCTGGTGGCAGTGTTGTTTCTGGTGCTGAATCGGGCCAGCTTCCCGTCTTTGCTGGCATCTTTTGCGGTCATTGTCGTGGCTGGTCTGCTGCTGCTGCTGACCCGCCAAATCCGCTTTGAAGGCGAAGACCGATGGGCGCGAGGCAAACAATCGCGCCTTTGGCGGTCGATCCTGCGCACGTCTTTCCGGGGCCGCGACCTGCACGGCTTTCGTGGTCGGATGGAACGCGATGTGGCCAGCACCGTTCGCCGGGGGCTGGCCATCACTATCCCGCAACGATCTCAGGTGCCTGCAACGCTGGGTGCATTTGCCATCATGCCGGTGATGCTGTGCCTGCTCAGCCCGTGGCTGGGTCTGGCACATGCGGGGTATTACGCTTTGGTATTGATTGTGGCCCAACTTGACGGCATTCAGGTCTGTCGCCGCTCGGTCAAAGGCAAGATCGGGCGTTATTCCAAGCTGACCCAGGGGCGCGACCTGATCAATGGCGGCGCGGCCCCCGAACTGATCGGTGAAGTGGCGAAGTGGACGGTGATTGGCGTCGCGGGCTACGCCGTCCTGACCGGTACTTTACCCGCCGTGGCACTGATGTTCTGGATTCTGACAGCAATGCAGATCGTGCCAATTGATTTTCGCCGTGCCAACCTGTTGACACCGGGCTTTGGGGCCCATGATCCGATGCCGGGCCTGACCGGCACCGAGGTGGAATTGCGCCGTCAAAAGGTGATCGGCCCGGTTGAACTTAGCGTCACGCGCGAGCGCAACCAGATGCGCATTGATGGGCTTGCCCCCTTGACTATGACCTTGCAACAACCGGACCTGACCGTGCGCGAACAGCGTCTGATCATGGCCGACGTGGTGGCCCATACCATCCGTAACCTGCCCGAAGAAGACCGGGTGGCAATTGGCACAATCCGCATATTCGGTCCCGGCCAGGGCGCGCTTCAGGCCGAGTTCGAACATCTGATAATCAGCCGTGAACATAAGCAACCCAAAGGCAACCTGCCGGTGGTACGGGATGGTCGCAAAACCATGGATTCAACCCTGTCTGACCCGGTGCTGCGTGACCTGATTTCCTGCGAACCCGGCGATTTCCCGGTGTTCTGGGACGTGCGTTCACGCATGGCAATATCTGATCTTGAGGCGCGCGCCGATACCGCTAATTGCGCCCTTGTCGGACATCTGACCATGAGTCGCCTCACCTTGATAGCAAAGGCCAGGTAAATGCCCGAATCCTACCCAATCCTTGGCGATATCTGGCCCTTTGACGAGGTCGCGGCCCCCCCCGAACTGGCGGTTTTGCGGTTGGACGTGTTTTTCACCGATCCCAAAACCACCTCGATCAGTGCGGCCCAATGGATGCGCATCAAAACCCCCGAGGCCGCCCCGCGTTGCTCTTATGCCCTGCGGTTCATGCGCAATAACGGCAAGGGTGAATTGGCCAAATGGAACCCCGGTACAGGCCTTTGGGAACCAGTGGCGCGCTTTGATGTGCCAGACCGCAAAAAGGGCGTGTCGATTATTGAGCTTAAGGGCATCCTGCTGGGCAATATCAAAACCAAAGAGGAATTATCGCTGCGCTTACATTCCCTGTTGCATTCGGAACTGACCGAAATGAAAGTGTATCGCCTGTCGTCCAAAGTGTTGTCAATCATGTCGATTGTCACGCTGTTCTTCGCGGTGCGTTCAGGCGTTGAATCCAACGCGCTGGAACCTTTCGCGCTGATATTCGCCATCGCTGTTGGCATCGGCCTGATCGCGGTGGGCTTGCGGGCGCGGTGCCGGACGTTAAGCGAATTGGGTATGATCCGCCTGCGCGAACAGTTTCAGTTTGAATACCGCGCGGTCGACCATGCGCCGTTAACCGTGAACGATATCACTAGCCTCCTAAAAGATCAGGACCTGAAACGCGAAGAAGAGGCGGCGGTATTCGGCTTTCTGCTTTTGTTGTGTTTTGTCTATTTCATCTCACCTTTGGTGGTTGTCGCGGTCATTGTTTCGCTGATTATCATCACCCTGATGACGGGGGATTTGAAAACCCTGCGGGTACTGGCCTCGGCATTTGATCGCTCGGAAACCCGGCTGGAACACTCATATCTGTCGCTGCGGGCGGGGGATGATGACCTGGCCCCACCGGCCTTGCGCGAGGCCAAGAAACAGGTGATGCGCGACCGGATTCGACGTTATGGCGATATGCTGGGCAAGGTGCGTGCGGCCCAGGGTAAGGTGCGCATGACCCAGGATATCGGCCTGACCGTGGCGTTTCTGATTATATTTTCGGCCTATGCCTTTCCGATCGCCGCCGGGTTTCAGAAGGTCTCAATCGGTCTTAAGGATACGCTGGTGGCGACCTCATTATTCTCAGTCGCACCAGTGATTATCCTACTCAGCATTGCCAAATCCACCGTCGCCATGGCGCAGATCGTCAACCGTCAGATCATCGCATTGGCGCGCTGAATCCTGGCTCCACGCTATCCCGGGCTTGACCCGGGATGCGCCGACCGACGAGGCCCCGGGTCAAGCCCGGGACGCCGCCATTTTCGTCAGGATTTTGGCTTTGGCTTCATCCGCTGGTTGATGTTGAACGCAATCACCACCCGCTCAGCGTTGCGACCTTCGCCTTTGGCAAGGTTCGGGTCAATTCCGTGGTACAGCCACGCCGGGAAGAACAGTATTTTGCCTGCTTGTGGCTTGATCTTAACCTTGGTCCAGCATTCCGTCTTACGCTTGGTATTGGGCAGGAAACTGGCATAGCTCATCAAATTGACGGTGCGCGGATCGTTCAGTTCCAGTGATCCGGCCCCTTCCGGTGCCTGCACATAATAAACCCCACTCCACAGTGCGCCGGGGTGGATATGGGTGCGGTTGCTGGCCAAAGGTGGGTTGGAAATGGACCACATGGTGGTGATCTCAAGCTGACGTTTATTGTCGTAACCCATGTTCTCCGACATCCCCGCCGCCAAGGCATGAATGCGTTTGGTCAGCGGGTCAAACGCCTTTTCCTTATGCAGGTTGTTGTGGCTGTGCCATCCGCCCAGCGACCTGAAATTGGACCGTTCAATGCCCTTTTCGTCGCGCTCTTGTTCATCATGGACCGCCTTGAGTATTTTGGCGTTCAGGTCTTTGGCGTCATGCATCATCGCCGAATAAATCAGCGTCGGAAAATAATCGTCGCGGCGCAACTCGTCTTTTTTGCCCTCGGGGCCGATCTGGCCAATGGTTCTTGTCATAATAATGTCTCCTGTAGGAATGATTTCTTGCGCAAGTACAGGCGTGGTGCATGCCTTGCCCTGAAACCAAACGGCTATTTCTTCGTGGGCGTTACTTTTTGGTTGATGTTAAAGGCAATCACCACCCGATCGGCCTCGCGACCGGTTCCTTGTGCCATATTCGGCGCAATTCCATGGTACAGCCAAGCCGGAAAGAACAGAATTTTGCCCGCAACCGGTTTGATCGTCACCTTGTTCCAGGTTTCGACCTTGCGTTGGTGATGTTTGGTGTAAATCGGCTGATGCATGGTCGCCACGGTGCGCGGATCGGTCATATCCAGCTTGCCGGCCCCTTCGGGCGCCTGCACATAGTAAACCCCGCTCCACAATGCGCCGGGGTGGATATGGTTGCGGTTGCTGGCCAAAGGCGGGTTGGAAATGGACCACATCGTTGTCAGTTCCAGATGCCGGTTGGTGGCATAGCCAAGGTTCTTGGGTATGCCCGCCGCCAGCGCATGAATCCGGTTGGTCAACCGGTCAAATGCCTTGTCTTTATGCAGGTTGTTATGGCTGTGCCACCCGCCCAAGGCCTTGATATTGGACCGCTCAATGCCCTTTTCATCCCGGTCCCGCTCATCGTTGATGGCCTTCAGGATGTCTTTGTTCATTGATTCCGCGTCATGCAGCATGGCCGAGAATACCATTGTCGGGAAGTAATCATCCCGGTTCAGGCTGTCCTGACCGCCTTCATTGTCAAATTTGGCTACTGTGGTGCGCACCATGTGATGTCTCCTTCGTTTCCTGTGTGGTCGTTCTGTTCGATCGAACGATTCTTTTGATCTATTAACCCTAGGAACCTGTTGTCCTAATGGCAGTTTTCGGGCGGTATCGGGGCAGGGGGCACCTGCGGTGTCTGGTTCAGCAGGTCCTTGATAAACGCGATCCGCGCAGGCACCACCGTCAGAATATCACGGCTGTCCACTGGTGGAATGCGCCCCGGATGGCGAATCAGCCCATAAGCAAACAGCGCCGTTTCGGCCAAATCCTCACGCTCGGGCCGACTGGCCGCATAACGGGTCAGAAACCGCCCATCGCTGACTTGCGCCGCGATCCATTCGTCGCTTTGCCGGTATGTACGGTCCAGCGTGGCATGCACCGCCTCGTGCAGCAGCGATTCCTCCAGATGGTTCTGGCCAATCCGCGTCGTGGTCCGGTCACTGTAAACAAATATCTTGCCCGGCCCGGCGGAATAGGTCGGGTTGCCTTGGTGTATGCCAAACTGGCGAATGCCGTGGCGAAACACCAACGGCAACTGGCCAAGGGGCCTGGTATACCGACGCGCCTCGGCCTCGGCGGCCTCGCGGGTGCCGAATTCCGGATTGACGATAATGTCAAACGGCGGGCTGTCGTCGAAATGCACAGCGAACAGGTAAACGTTGAAATCAAACTCGTTATCAACGCGTTTGTCCCACATTTGCCGGGTGGTGCGGCCCGCGTAACTAAGGCAGGTGAAATGCGACGGATCATCGACAGTGATAATGTCAAACACCGTATCAGCAGTCGAACTGAACGGCGGATCAGCGATAGCAATTGCAGGGGATATCAGGGCCGATAAAACAATCAGGCCAGTTCGGCGCATCAAGGCACCAATCGATTTAACGATACACTCAGTCAACATCACAAAACGCGCTCACCCAGAACCTGACGGGCAGCATACGCGCCCTGGCAATTCAATCTACGTAGCAAAGCCTTTTGCCTTGCCCGAAAAGCGAATGGTTAAAAACTCTTGCCCGATACTAACGCCCCGGGGGGGCATTCGCAATCCGAACATCACATTTCGGCGTCTGCTAACCGTAAATTCGTCAGATTTCTGCGTATTTGTGAGGTGGGTTTCTTCAATTTGCGTCACCATGACGCAGTTAGGCCATCGAAAAAAAGATGAGAAAAAAGTGTTTGTTTGATTGGTCTTAGCTTTTTAGATCTTGCCAAATATTCTCTTGGGTGGATGGCAAAACCAAAAGTCGTCGCGTCAAAGAGCTTCTAACGCGCCGCCCGCCCGAACCCAATGTCCCAGCCCGCCGATGTTATGCACATCGCCGTACCCCAACTGACGCAACGTGCGCGCCGCCGACATCGACCGCGCCCCAGTGGCGCAATATACGGCAATTTTTCCGCTGGTATTCAGGGTATTTTGGAAATCCGGATGACGAGAGTCAGCCATGTCGCGCAGACGGATCAGCGGAATATGCAATGCGCCCGCTGCCTTGCCGGATGCCGCAACCTCGCCATGTTCACGTACGTCAATCACCGTGATCGTGCCGTCTTTGGACCCGGAAACCGCGTCCTGTGGGCTCATCCGGTTTTTACTGAACAATCCAAACATGAGTCTTTTCCCTGTGCAATCAGGCCGCTGTCACGGCCTGCCATTCAATCTTGTTGATCCTACATAACATTCCGAAAGCAGAATACAATTCTGAAAACCACCTTTTTCGCGCCGTTCACTATTTGTTCACATTTTAGGGTTGGAGACTCAGCCAAGCTCTACTATCTCTTGAGAACCTTAACCGGGGCAGGCACAGGGTCGACAATGGCAGAGCAGAAATTCATCGAAGTACGCGGCGCGCGCGAACATAACCTGAAAAACATTGACGTGGACATTCCGCGTGATGCGTTGGTGGTCATAACCGGCCTGTCCGGTTCGGGTAAATCATCCCTGGCGTTTGACACGATCTATGCTGAGGGCCAGCGCCGATATGTCGAATCCCTGTCGGCTTATGCCCGCCAATTCCTTGATATGATGGAGAAACCGGACGTTGATCATATTTCCGGCCTGTCTCCGGCGATTTCTATCGAACAGAGAACCACCTCAAAAAACCCCCGCTCTACCGTCGGTACGGTGACCGAAATCTATGACTACCTGCGCCTGTTGTTCGCCCGGGCCGGCACGCCGTTTTCGCCCGCCACCGGCAAACCGATCGAGGCGCAGCAGGTTCAGGACATGGTCGACCGGATCATGGGGATGGAGCAAGGCACGCGCGCCTATCTTCTTGCCCCGATCGTGCGCGACCGCAAAGGCGAATACCGCAAGGAATTCCTTGAGTTACGCAAATCCGGCTTTCAGCGCGTCAAAGTTGACGGCGAATTTTACGAACTCGAAGACGCCCCCAAGCTGGACAAGAAATTCCGCCATGACATCGACGTGGTGGTCGACCGGATCGTCATCCGAGAAGGGCTGGAAACCCGGCTGGCCGATAGCCTGCGCACCGCTCTTGATCTGGCCGACGGCATCGCCATTCTCGAAACGGCCGTAACCCGCGAAGAGGGCTCTTCAGAGCCCGAGGAGCCAACCCGCCTGACCTTCTCCGAGAAATTCGCCTGCCCGGTCAGCGGCTTCACCATCCCCGAAATTGAACCCCGCCTGTTCTCGTTCAACGCGCCTTTCGGGGCTTGCTCCGATTGCGACGGCTTGGGCAAAGAACTGTTCTTTGACGAACGACTGGTGGTGCCGGACGTCACCCTGAAAATCTATGACGGAGCACTTGCCCCCTGGCGCAAAGGCAAATCACCCTATTTCCTGCAAACCATCGAAGCCATTGCAAAACATTACGAATTTGACCGCCAAACCATCTGGAAAGACCTGCCAGACCACGTGCAACAGGTCTTTCTCTACGGCTCCGGCGACGAAGAAATCCCGTTCCGCTATGACGAAGGCGGGCGCGTCTACCAGGTCACCCGGGTATTCGAAGGCGTCATCCCCAACATGAAACGCCGCTACCGCGAGACTGATTCAAACTGGATTCGCGAAGAATTCGAACGCTTCCAAAACGACCGTCCTTGCCGCGCCTGTTCGGGCTTTCGTCTGCGTCCCGAGGCGCTCGCCGTGAAAATCGCTGGCTTACACGTGGGCCACGTTGTGCAAATGTCGATTCGCGAGGCATTGCAATGGGTCACCGACGCCCCCGAGCACCTAAGCAAACAGAAAAACGAAATCGCCCGCGCCATTCTGAAAGAGGTCCGCGAGCGTTTGAGCTTCCTGAATAACGTGGGATTAGAATACCTTACACTTAGTCGTGCAAGTGGCACTTTAAGTGG
>DAOUQK010000015.1 GCA_030625695.1 Paracoccaceae bacterium
TGAACCTCAGTGGCGGTCGAAGGGTTCAGCATCACAAACAGCACCTTTCGCCCTTCCGGTTGCCAAACCCGGGTCAAACTATAGCGATATCGCTCACAGTCCGAATAGACGGCGGTCGAGGGAGCATCGTCTTTGGTATGGATCCGGGTGATCATGATTGGGTTTTGGCTGGGGTGACAAATACCCGGCTGGGATGCACCTCACCGGCCTTATAGATGCCCACGGCCACCGCCTGCCCGTCCAGCGAGGCCCAGCATTCGTCGCCATATTCCACGTCCGATGCCAGCACCATTCCCGGATTGCCATTGCGCAGACGTGCGGCCCCCTCCGGGGTACAACGCAGTTCGGGCAGGTCAACCAACCCCTGTTCCAGCGGGCGCAGATAGGCGTCAAGATCGGGGGTGCGGGCCATCTCCTCAACCTGCTCCATACTCAGACCGTCGTCGGCTTCAAATGGCCCGGACCAGATGCGGCGCAGCTTGATTACATGGCCAAAACAGCCCAACACAGCCCCCAGATCACGGGCAATCGCGCGCACGTAACCGCCTTTGCCACAAGTCATTTCCAGTACGGCGTGATCCGGGTCTGGACGGTCGATCAATGTCAGTTCTTCCACCCAAAGTGGGCGGGCGGCAAGTTCGACATCTTCACCGCTGCGCGCCAATTTATAGGCCCTTTGACCGTCGATCTTGACGGCCGAGAATTTCGGCGGCACCTGTTGGATGTCACCGACAAATCCGCCCAGCGCTTGTTTGATCTGCTCGTCTGTGGGCCGTGTGTCCGATGTCTCGATCACCTCGCCCTCGGTGTCGTCGGTGTTGGTGGCCTGCCCGAACCGGATGGTAAAGCGGTACGCCTTCAGCGCGTCGGTGATATAAGGCACGGTCTTGGTTGCCTCGCCGATGGCCACGGCCAGAACCCCGGTTGCTTCGGGGTCCAGCGTACCTGCATGGCCGGCCTTTTTGGCATTTAGCGCCCAGCGCACTTTGTTGACTATTGCCGTTGATGTCGGCCCGGCCGGTTTGTCGATCACCAGCCAGCCAGAAATATCGCGTCCATTTTTACGTGCCATGGTTTTGCCCAGAATCCCTTCAAGAAATTGTGCGTTTAAAGCGCCGATCTTTGTCGGTCAACCACACACAAAGCCGCGAAGACGCCCATTCGGGCGGATGAGCAATCCTCAATCGGTTCGCCCGACCACAACCCCAACCACCGGCCCCATGGGGAATCCGGCATCATGGCGGCCAAGTTCCGGCGCATAAAGCCGTGAGATACTGCCATCGAAATACAACGCATTCGGCAGGTTCAGCTCATCCCGGAACAAGCGGCCAAATTCGTGGAAGGTGACGGGCTTGCGGGAAATCGCAAACACCGCGCGGGTGCCATCAACGCTGGTGCCGACACCGTTGCGAATATAACGCGACGTGCTGTCAGGCAGGAACCGGGGGTGCAGCCCCCCGTCAATCACCAGCATCGGCCCGGATTGGCTGGCATAATCGCAGTCGGGTGCGCGGGCGATGAATTCAAGCGTTTCAAACACATCGGCGCGCCCCTCGCGAATGCAGAACACGCCATTGGGCAACAGTCCAAAGTTCCCAGGCCCGGCATTGGACACAACACGCATCACTTCAGTGCCGTTTTCAACGTAATGCCCAACGGGCGCGCGGTTTGAATGGTACATGCCTCCATTCATGGCAAACGCCAGCTTGCCGTTTTCGGCCGCTAACATCGCGTCAATTGCCCTGAATTGGCCCAGCAGTTTGTCATTATCGCCGTTCAGGAACAGCCGAAGGTCGGCTTTGCCGGTATCGACAGTGCAAATAGTGTATTGGTTGCCATCATGGTCGATGTTGCGGCAGGCCAGATTTTGGTCTGACTGCGCCGCTGCCGCACCCGTCAGGGTAAGTGCCAGAAAAGTTAATAGCAGGCGTCGAATCATCGCCATTACTCTTCCGGATCGCTCGGATCCAGATCGCGCCGGACGTCATCCTGCGACAACATGCGGCGCACGTCGTCCATCCGGTCAAACGTCTCGTCCAGCCGGAACCTCAGGTCCGGCGCATACTTTAGCGTCAGTTTCTTGGAGATTGCATGGCGCAACTCGCCCTTGTTGCGGGCCAGCAGTTTCAACACCTCGTCCTTTCCCTTGCCACCCAAGGGCAGCACATAGGCAGTGGCGACACGCAGATCGGGCGATGTGCGCACTTCGCCGACCGTGATCGACATGCGGTTCAGTTCCGGGTCATGCACATCGCCCCGCGCCAAAACGTCCGAAAGGGCGCGGCGAATGGTTTCGCCGACGCGCAGCTGTCGTTGTGAGGGTCCGGGACCATCATGAAATTTATTCTTTGCCATATCTCTGATCTACGCATTCACACGGGCTTTGCCAAGCCGGGCAGGAACAGGTAATCAGCAATTATTACATGAATCGAACAAGGTTTTGTTATGACAGACACTCCAGGGATAGTGGTGACCGGTGCCTCCGGGCGAATGGGGCAGATGTTGATCCGCCATGTGATGGCCAGCGATCACGCGCATCTTGCCGGTGTACTTGAACGACCAGGGCACGATTGGGTTGGTCAGGATATCGGCGTGGCGATGGGCGGGGCCAAGGCAGGCGTTGTGGTTAGTGACCAGACGGAGCAGGTTTTCGCACAGGCCGACGCGGTGATTGATTTCACCGCCCCCGCGGCGACATTGGCGTTTGCAGAAATGGCGGCCCAGGCCGGGGTTGTGCATGTGATCGGCACAACGGGTATGAGCGATGACCAAATCGCCCGCCTTGCGTCAGCGGCGCGCGAAACAGTGATTGTGCGGGCCGGGAACATGTCGTTGGGGGTGAACCTGTTGATGCAATTGACCCGCAAGGTGGCAGCGGCCCTGGACGAAGACTTTGATATCGAAGTGATCGAATCGCACCACAACCAGAAAGTTGACGCTCCATCGGGCACGGCCCTGATGTTGGGCGAAGCGGCGGCAGAAGGACGCGGGACAACTTTGGCAGAGGTCGCGGACCGGGGTCGCGATGGTATCACCGGCGCGCGCAAGCGGGGCGACATCGGTTTCACCGCGATTCGTGGCGGCGATATTGTCGGCGAACATGACGTAATGTTTGCAGCACCGGGTGAACGGATCGTTCTGCGCCATGTGGCGACCGACCGGGCAATTTATGCACGCGGGGCGTTAAAGGCGGTGCTGTGGGGGTTGAAACAGGCTCCGGGAGAATATGACATGTTGGACGTTCTGGGCCTGTCGTAATGCCAAATTGGCGCGTCAGACTGCCTGCCAGCGCACCCATCGCCCGTGAAAATCCACCCGACCAAGGGTAATGTGCAAATTTCCGGGCCACAGGCGCAGGGTCAGCGCGGCGCCGTCTTCGCCGCCGTCATTCTCCATCCTTAGCCACGCGAGCGGTGCTTGTGCGGTTGCTTGCGCACCAGCGGCTTCGATCAAAGCGGTTCCACGGGTCTGCGAGGTAATCGGGAAATACTGCCAGGCAATAGTGTGGTAGATCAGGTGCAGATGTCCGTCCTTTGGCGTTGCCAGACGGTCTACCAACCAGTCGATTGCATCGCCTTTCTCGACCCTTGTAGTACTGGCTGCAATGGCGGCGCGTGTCAGGGCCACGCGATGCGGCTGATCGGGCCATAGATAGGCCAGAAGCCGGGCGCTTTGGGTCGGCTTGGTAGGGTCGAGCGGGTTAAGATCAATGCCGCGTCGCTCTCTGACCTCGACGTTTTGGGGGGGCGGAACCGGGCCGTACCACTCTGGTGTCAAAGTCAGGGCCGGGTCGGTTGGCCCGAAGGTTTGACCACCGGCCTTCAGCGCGTATTGCCCCCAGTTCAGGTTCAACCCGGCGCTTGCGCCAAGTTCCGAGGTCACAAACGGCAAGGGATGACGCGCGGCAAGCCAATGGGCGGCGGCGATCAAGGCAACCGAGCGGCGCACTTCGTTGGTTTGCGGCGCACTTTGCACCCAATTCGTCAGGAAATCCTGATGGGTGGACAGGGCTTTCAGAACGGCGCCTATCAAGGCTTGGTCGCTGGTCTGATTAGGGGGATAGGCGGCGATCAGCCCTTCGTCATGACCGCCCAGAACCAAAGCATGTAACCCACCGGCGATACGCAAAGGAAGTGAGACACCACGCGGACTGATGTCACCGGGCCAGTTGGTGCAGAGTTGGGCAAATTCGCTGTCGTTTGGCCAGTGGCTTGCCAGCAAGGTCAGTAACCGGCCCATGAAGGGCGAATCCAAAGCGGCGCAGGCGCGGGCCTGACCGAGGAATGCCTCAGGCAGGCTCAATTAAATTTATCCATCAGTTTTTGCAGTGGGTTGCGGTTGTCTCTTGGTTCGGTTGTCGGCTCCTCAACCCTATTGGGTTTCGTCGCAGCTTTGGAGGGCGAGGACCGTTGCGGTGTCGTGCGAAGCGCTACGGCGTTCATAAATTTACCACCATCACCAGTGGCCAGATGCACGGCACCATCGGAAATGCCGTCCATCAGGTCGGCCAGCCAATCGGCATCAGCACGGGCGAAATCATGCAGGACATAGCCCGCCACCAGCTCTTTTCGCCCCGGATGGCCGATACCCAGCCGTATCCGTGCATAACCTTCGCCAATATGCCCATGCAGTGAACGCAGACCATTGTGGCCGGCGTGGCCACCACCCTGTTTGAAACGCGCCTTGCCCGGAGCAAGGTCAAGTTCGTCATGCAGGACGGTGACATCGCCTGCACCAAGTTTGTAAAACCGCATAGCCTCGCCCACAGACTGACCCGAAAGGTTCATGAAGGTTTCCGGCTTCAACAACAGGGTCTTTTCACCGCCCAACCGCCCTTCACTAAGGCGGCCCTGAAACTTGGCCTTCCAAGGGCCAAACCCGTGGTCTTCGGCGATACGGTCAACCGCCATGTACCCAATATTGTGCCGGTTCCGGGCGTATTTCGCCCCGGGATTGCCCAGCCCGACAAGTAATCTCATGGTGTTCCGCCGCTTATTTCATTGCGCCCGATATGCCCCAATTATTAGCGGAATTCCAGAGGGGGAACGAAAAACGGGGCCCCGACAGGGCCCCGTTTGATCGTAAGTGCGCAGGTTCAGACTTATTCTTCGGCTGCGGCCTCTGCCTCACCCTCTACGGGTACTGCATCTGCATCTACATCGTCATCATCATCATCACCGGCCGAACGCAGGCTCGAAGGTGCTGACAATGTGGCGATCACAAAGTCACGGTCGATGGTTGGCTTGGTGCCGCCGGGCAGGGTGATCGACGAAATACTGATCGAATCGCCAACTTCCAGACCGGTCAGATCAACCGTGATCTGCTCAGGAATATCCTGGGCCGTCACGATCAGTTCCACCTCGGGTCGTACCACCGTCAGAACGCCACCTTTTTTCAGGCCAGGGCATTCTTCTTCGTTAATGAAATCAACCGAGATGAACAGGTTCACCTTGGTGGTCCGGCGCAAGCGCATCAGGTCAAAATGGGTCGGCAGGTCTTTGACCACATGACGCTGAACGTCACGGCAAATTACCCGCACATCGTCGTGGCCTTCAACCTTGAGGTTGAACAGCGTCGACTTGAACCGGCCAGCCCGCAGCATGGTCAGCAGCTTGTTGAACGGAATGTTGATCGGCAGCGGTTCATTCTCGCCACCAAATACGATACCCGGAACCAGACCATCACGGCGTGCCTGACGAGCGGCGCCCTTGCCTGTCCCCGTCCGTTCCGAAGCTACGAGATCAGGAATCTCTTTAGCCATTGTGTTTCTCCAAATGTTAGGGCGGGAATCCTCCAAGGCTGTATTCCCGCGTGAAGACGCGCGTATAGACGAGTCCTTCAGGCTTGGAAAGGGGGTTAGGTCGCGGCGCTATTAATCTTGCCAGTCGCCTTCGAATCCTTTGGGAATAAGCAGATTGTGACGCCCCAATGCGGCCAGATTATTTTCCCCGCACAGCGCCATGGTCAAATCAAGTTCGCGGTGGATCAGCTCTAGCGCCTTGGTCACGCCCGCCTGACCCAACGCCCCCAATCCATAGATGAACGAGCGCCCGATATAGGTGCCCTTGGCCCCCATCGCCACGGCCTTAAGCACGTCCTGACCAGAGCGGATTCCCCCATCGATATGCACTTCGAGCTTGTCGCCGACAGCATCAAGTATCGGGGTCAGCGAGCGGATTGAACTAAGCGCGCCATCAAGCTGGCGGCCACCGTGGTTCGAAACGATGATGGCATCCGCGCCGATTTTCGCCGCCATTTTAGCGTCGTCAGCTTCCTGTATCCCTTTCAGGATCACTTTGCCGTCCCATTGTTCCATCAGCTTTTCGATCTTGGCCCAATCCAGGGTCAGGTCGAATTGTTCATTGGTCCAGGACATTAACGACGAGGTATCAGAAATGCCATCGACATGGCCGACAATATTGCCGAAATCACGCCGACTAGCCCCCAACATACCCAGACCCCAACGCCATTTGGTCATCAGGTTGGCGATGGTTTTCGGGGTCATCTTGGGTGGGGCGCTCAGGCCGTTCTTAAGGTCTTTGTGGCGCTGCCCAAGCAGTTGCAGATCAAGCGTGATCACCAGTGCCGAACAACCGGCGTCTTTGGCGCGCTGTATCAGGCGGCTGGTGTAATCGGTGTCATTCATCGCATAAAGCTGGAACCAGAACGGGGTTGTGGTGGCCGCCGCCACCTCTTCGATCGAGTTGATTGACATGGTTGACAGGGTAAAGGGCACACCAAAGGCTTCGGCGGCTTTGGCGGCTTTGATCTCGCCATCGGCATGTTGCATGCCGGTCATGCCAACCGGGGCAAGGGCGACAGGCATTTTGACGTCACGGCCGATCATCTGGGTGGCGGTACTGCGTCCGCTCATGTCGACAGCAACTTTCTGGCGCAATCGGATTTTTTCATAGTCGCCGGTGTTGTCGCGAAAGGTCTGCTCGGTCCAACTGCCGCTTTCGGCATAGTCATAGAACATACGCGGCACCCGGCGTTCATAGATGCGTTTAAGGTCCTGAATGTTGGTGATGACCGGCATGGCGGTGCCTTTCCCTGTTCAATTGGTAATATTTGATTACCAGTCTTCCTTGGGTAGCAGAAATTCCCGGGCAGGCAAGGCGTTGGTTTCCGCCTTGCCTGCCCGTATTTCAATCAAATCGTTTGAACCGCACCTTGATAGACCCGAACAATGTGTTCATCCGCTTTCGCCGCCAGTGCCGCAATCTCGCGGTTCTGATCCGCGCTCAGAACGCCACCCGAGGGCGCCGCCTCAATGGCGGCAAGAGCACGGTCACGCGCGGCCTCAAAGGCCCCACGCCGCCCTGATGCCTCATAGTCGTCGCGGTCATCACGTTGGAATACGGTCGGGATAAGCTGGTCGCGGCATTCTTTCACCGTGTGATCACTGTCAAGGAAATGACCGCCGACGCGGATTGAAGACATTTCGCCCCAATTCAACGACGCGTCGGTGATTTCCGGGGTTCGGATGAAACGGCGGATCATCGCGCCGATTTCATTGTCCAAAACCGCCTGAACGGGGCTGAACACTGTGGCGCATTCCAGCTGACCGATACCGCCAAGAATATCGGCCCCGGCCAGCGCGATGTTTTGCATCAGCATGGCGCGCTCGGCCATTGATTGATGATCCGCGTCGGGCGTGTCCGAGCCCGAGCCATAGGTGTGGGCGATCAGGCCAAACCCTTGTTTTACCATCTGAATCGCCATGTTGGCCGCCTGCATCGCCTCGACCGAAGACTGAAGCGCCGAGCCGGTTCGCATGTCGAGCGCAAACATCAACGGTGTGGCGATCATTGGCGTACCGGGGGCCAGAACGTGGGCCATGGTGGTCATGCCGACAATTTCAGCCGTGGCCATCAGGGCGGATGCGGACACCGAAAGCGGCGCCGTTCCCCCGGCAGATGGCAGCGAACAAGCATGCACAGGGACGCCATATTGCCCCGCCTGAATGATCACGTCGGTGTCCATGTATTTAAACTCAAGCGGCGAAAACGAACAGGTGATGACACTTGTGGACGGATACGCGCGCAACTGGTCTTCGCCGCCGGCAGCAATGGCAGCGATCTTCATCAGATATTCGATATTTTCCTTTTGATAAGGCTGCATCCAGACGTGTTTATCGGTATGCGCCGTGATCCCGGCATAAGAATGAATATCCGCCGTCACCTCGGGCACGCCATGCACAAACGGATGGGCAATGAACCCGACCTGTTCCAGATCGTTTGCCACGGCAACGATATCAGAGACCGCCTTCAGGTCCATGTTGCGATAGCTGGCATCGCGCGGGTCAACATAACCATGCCCTCCGGTTCCGGTGCGCAGGATAAAGCCGCCATCGCGACGGGGCAGGTTTATGTCACAGGCTCTGGTTTTCCCCGCCAGAGTGACGTTCTTTGGTGTGGCTGCCATCGCCTCGTTCACCAGACCTTCGGGCAGGCGCAGGCGGTTGGAGCTGCTGCCAACGGTCGCTCCGGCCTTGACCAGCGCCGCATGGGCCGCCGGGTGAACCACTACAACGCCGTAATCGCCCAACAATTGCAGGACGCGGGTGCGCATGAACGTCATCCGGTCACTATCAAGAAAGCCAAATCTGGCCCGCTCTGTTTGGCCCGGATCAAGCGAAAAGGCATCAGCGTTAGAGCGGGTTATGGGCGGATTTGCCCTGCCCCTGCGGTTGGGTTTCCGTTTCCGTTTGGGTGCTTTTGGTGTGCTTTCAGCCATTTCAACCTCTCAAATGCGAAAGAAAGATATGGCACACACCGATTCCGCTCACTGCCTGCCGACTTGAGCAAGGGTAGCTTAAGGCTGTTGCAATGGTTTTGGCAAGTGTGGGGTTGCATTAACCCCATTTAAGCATTCCTGTTACGATATCGTATTACCTAAAAGGCAGGAAAATGACCATGCCCAGACGTAAGGTGATCGCAATGATCGGCGGCGGCACCATTCTGGCCGCAGGGGCGGCGGCGGGTGGATTTGTGGTGACTCGCTCGCCAGACAAAGCACTGGCAGCCAAGCGTTACAGAAGTATCCGGAAATGTCCGAACATTACACGCAGGTTCACGCGATGCTGTGCGCCCCCGGCGAGACGGTTCAAATGCTGCGGCGGATGGGCTATGGTTCCAAAACCGCCCCGGGACAGGCCGGTCTTATACCAGAACGCCCGGACACTGACACATGCAGCCATCCGTAGGGTGGGGTTCCACCCCACCGTCCCGCCCGGCAAAGTCAAAGGGATGATGGGTTGAAAACCCATCCTACACAATAATGACAGGCCGGTCTTTGAGCGGATTGGTATAATACCAAGGGGCGCAAACATTAACTCGTTATCGTCAGGCGTAGGGTGGCCAGGGACCGGTCAATCATTCGACAGGTTGGTATTTGGTATAAAGCGTGTTGCGTTTGTCTGGGTTTATGTGAATTCGATTTAACACGGGCCCGCGTTAAGCGCTATGTGCACCGTCCGACAGGGTGCGGACGAATTCCAGCACCTCTGCCACCGGCTTGCCTGCGCCAATCAGGCCAACAATGGCCGATCCGACGACTGCCCCATCTGCAATCCCGGCGATCGCGCGGGATTTCTCAGGGGTATTGATGCCAAATCCAACGATCACCGGCAAATCGGTCTGCGCCTTGATCCGTGCCACTTCTGGGCCAACATCGCCGGCCTCGGCCTCGGCCGAGCCGGTAATGCCGGTGATTGAAACGTAATAGACAAAACCAGAGGTATTTTGAAGCACCGTCGGCAGGCGGTCATCGTCTGTGGTCGGCGTGGCAAGCCGAATAAAGTTCAGACCGGCCTTTTGCGCAGGCAGACACAGTTCGCTGTCTTCTTCGGGTGGAAGATCGACAATGATCAGCCCGTCGACCCCAGCGGTTTTCGCTTTGCTCAAAAAGGTGTCAACGCCCTGATTATAGACCGGGTTGTAATACCCCATCAGAACAATCGGCGTCGTGTCGTCAGTTTCGCGGAACGCAGCCGCCAGTGCCAGCGTTTTATCCAAGGTCATGCCAGCCCCCAAAGCGCGCTGGCCGGCCAGTTGAATGGTCGGGCCGTCGGCCATCGGATCCGTAAAGGGCAGGCCAAGTTCGATGATGTCAACGCCCGCTCCAGGCAGACCTTTGACCAACTCCAGCGAAGTGTCGAAATCCGGGTCGCCTGCCATGACATATGAAACAAACGCCTTTTGGCCTTTTGCCCTGAGTTCAGCGAATTTCGCGTCGATACGTGTCATTGGGTATCCTTTGGTGCAACCTTTGTGCCCCGATGTGCAGAATATGGCGCTGAATTGCAATCCCGTTGACGGAAATGGCTGATACCGCCGTCACTCTTTCACCCGATCAGAACCGGTGCCGCACTCTTATCTGAATCCCGTTGACCCCCGGATTGACCGGTGCGGTGCTGGCATTCGACTTGTGCGTCAGTGCGATTGACAATCGGCTACCCGAATCCAGCACAACCCCAAAGCCGATCAGGCTGCGAATTTCGAAATCGCTGCCAAGATTGTTTTGCGGCGATGAGGCGCGAAAATACCCTGGCAGTACACTGCCTTCGATGAACCAGCGGTCGTTGATCTGATAGACCCCGGCCAACCCGCCACCGACGAACAGATCGCCCGATAGATGCGCCACGGCGGCACCGGCAAACCCCAGCGAGAACCGTCCGTTTTCAAGAAACGGCGCGGCGTGATATTCTAGGACAACCAACGATTCATCCGTTGCCAGAGAATCAGAGAAATCGGCATACCCCGCACCAATCACCCATTCTTGGGCCTTTCCCGTACTGACACTGAAAATCAGACTGACAATGGCTAAAAGATATCTCATGCGGCACCTCCATTTAGGGTTGTTGGTAAAATGTCGGGATAAACCTGCGCCACGAAAAGGTGGCATGGCGCGTTTGTGACGCTGTGTGAGCAGGCGGGTTGCCGCATGCGTGGCTTGCGCCCGGCTTGCGTCTGGGGCATCCCCGGCCTAGAAGCAGCGCCTGAACCGGATCAGGAGAGAACAAGATGGGTTTTAAAATGGGGATCGTCGGGCTGCCCAATGTTGGCAAGTCCACGCTGTTTAACGCTTTGACCAAAACGGCAGCAGCACAGGCAGCCAATTTCCCGTTTTGTACCATCGAACCCAACGTGGGCGAAGTCGGCGTGCCGGATGCCCGGCTGGACAAATTAGCCGCGATTGCCGGGTCCAAACAGATCATCCCGACGCGGATGACCTTTGTTGATATCGCCGGCCTGGTTAAGGGTGCCAGCAAAGGCGAAGGGCTGGGCAACAAATTCCTGGCAACGATTCGCGAAGTTGACGCCATTGCCCATGTGCTGCGCTGCTTTGAGGACGGCGATGTGACCCACGTAGAAGGCCGCGTCGATCCGGTGGCTGATGCCGCAACAATTGAAACCGAACTGATGCTGGCCGACATGGAAAGCATCGAAAAACGTCTGCAAGGTTTGGTACGCAAGGTACGTGGCGGCGAGAAAGACGCGGTACAACAGGAACGACTGTTGAAACAGGCGCTGGCAATGCTGGAAGAGGGCAAACCCGCTCGCTTGGTCGAGGTAGATGAAGAAGACGCCACGGTCTGGAAGTTATTACAGCTTTTGACCACAAAACCAGTGCTTTATGTGTGTAACGTCGGCGAAGGTGACTCTGCCAATGGCAACGACTTTTCCACTGCAGTGGCCGAAATGGCGGCGAGTGAGGGCAACGCCCATGTAATAATCAGCGCCCAGATCGAAGAAGAAATCAGCCAGTTAGAGCCAGAGGAATCCGAATTGTTCCTTGACGAAATGGGCCTTGCCGAAGCTGGGCTCGACCGTCTGATACGTGCCGGATACGCGCTGCTGCATCTAGAGACTTATTTCACGGTCGGCCCTAAAGAGGCACGCGCCTGGACCGTCCGACAAGGCACTGCCGCACCCAAGGCCGCCGGCGTGATCCACGGCGATTTTGAGCGAGGGTTCATTCGCGCGGAAACCATTGCCTATGACGATTTTGTGACTTTGGGTGGCGAACAACCCGCCAAAGAAGCCGGGAAGATGCGTTCTGAAGGCAAGAGTTACGTGGTCAAGGACGGTGACGTGTTACATTTCCTGTTTAACACCTGACAACTGTCCCAAAAGCCCTCTGGGGTACAAATCATTTGGCATACCTCTAAATTGACGCGCGTTTGTGGCTTGTCCCTGCCTAAACCTACCGTTAAACCCACCAACGGAGACGTGGCCGAGTGGTCGAAGGCGCTCCCCTGCTAAGGGAGTATACCGCAAGGTATCGAGGGTTCGAATCCCTTCGTCTCCGCCATATACCACATGTAAGTTATTGAATTTACTAAAAATAATACACTATTTCAAGTTCTGCTCCCACACTTGTTCCCACATCTGGCGCTTGTGCTTAACCGCTTGGCAACTGATCCTGCATCCGACTCGGATCATTCCTCGCTGGATTTCCCTGTGACCAGCTCCCTTTGGCGTTCGCGGCTGATTTGGCCATAGCTGCGCAAAGTGGTCAGCACGTCCGAGTGACCGAGGTTTTGAGAGTTAGCGACGAACTCAGCCACTGACGTTGATGTGTTGACCGCATGGCGGGCCAGCATGTGGCGGAAGGCATGGGGGCCGTAATTGGGCAAGCCTGCGTGCTCGAAAGCACCCCGCACGATTTTGCGCACTGGTTCGGTGCTCTTCCACGGGCAACGCTTAAAGCCTTGCGCTGCAAAGCCGGTATTCGAATGGGCAACAAGGTTGGTAGCAGGGAACAATGGATCATCGGGGCCGTAGAATTCAACTTCGTCGAGGTAAGTGATCCACGCAGCCAGGGCGGCCTCGGCCCCTTCGAAACTTTGGGCAAAAAAGGTGTCGATGCTTTTGCCAAACTTGGTGGCGACCTCGCGCGGGTTTTGCGTCACGGACTTTTCGGTCAAATTGATGTGTTTGATGCGCAGCGAAACAAGTGCCGCCACGCGGACGCCGGTCAGGCACAAAAGCGCGAACACCGCTTTGTCTCGCAACTCGCGCGGCGTTTTGGACGGCATCAAATCTAGCGCTCGTTTGGCTTGGTTCACACTTGGAGCCGGTCGGGCCTGAGCGGCACGGGCTTCGGCCTCATCACGCCGCGACAGGTTGAAGTAATCCGCATCGGCAGGTTTTATCCGACTGCGAAACCCTTCTTGCTGAGACAGCCAAAGAATGAACTCGCGCAGGGTAGCCAGAATTGCGCGCATCGTGGATTTGGCCAGAGGTCTGCCCGCCACACTTTTGGCCTGCTCAAGATGGGTACGAAAACCCATCGCCTGTTCGATATGAAAGTGTGCGAAACCCCTGCGCCCGTTCCATACGTCGAACCGCTCCAGCGCGGCAATTTCTCGGTCGAGAGATTTTTCGGAGAGCTGGCGCGCGTATTTCCGATACTCCAGAAAATGGCGTTTTATCCGTTCATTTTTCTCATTGGGGCGTTTGGCCATTTTGATCTCCAGTCTGTTGCGATTTGGGGGCGTCAAAAACTTGACCGGCAGCATAGCGTCGAAGAGGAAGAACAGGGGGCCATGCGTCCACCACTATAATGTCACCTCAAGCCGTGTAATTGTGAGGTCGAGTATGCGGGCAATCTCGGGGATACGTGCCTTTTCAACCGGCTTTGTAACCAGCGTTTCGCAGTATTCGCACAACGCCGTGAGTTTGGCCCGAGTCCCGACAATATCACAATCCGCCATGGCTCCTGCGGCCTTGCGCGCGGCCCGGCATGGCAAACAATAGAACTCATCAAGGCTGGTTTTTACCTTTCGGCCTTCGCGCTGGTCTTTGATAAATGCGCGCAGATCATCGCCACGGACTAGCGCAGGACGAACACTGTCCATCACCTGCAATCCTTGTTTCGTCCAAGTTCGGATCGTGCGTGTTGTGACACCAACGATGTCGGCAGCCTCTTCGAAGGTGTAACAGCGGAAAGCCTTGATCCCACTGAGGCGTGCTTGCTTTGGCATCTGGCGTCCCTCACTCGCCAAATTTCTGTTCGTTGTGTTGCAGCCATGCGCGAATTGCGTCAATTGTGATAAGCCGCCGAGTGCCAATCTTGACGCTCCTCAACTCACCCGATGAAAGTGCTGCGTAAAGCGTCGTGCGCCCGATGCTGCACAAACGAGCAGCTTCGTTTGGTGAAACTGCAATGAGTTGCATTGCCTGTGTGAGAAGTTCAGTGTGGTTCGTCATCGCTCATTCTCCTTTGCTTGAGTATGAGCGGACGTTGACGGACAAAAGGTGGATCAAAACAGCCGGTGCGTTGTGATCCAGTTATGATCCACCTCGCGCTTTGGTCAGATAGCGCTTTATCGTGGGCAACGACGGGGGTTTTTCATTCGGAAATTTCCTCTGATAGACATCGAGAATCGCCTTCCCTTCCTCGTTTCGCCCCGACAAGGCTTGACCATTTCCGAGGCGTGATTGAATAATTGGTTCCAGTTTCGCGCCATAAACATTTGGACGCCCGCTGGAACTTTCGAGCGGGACCTCGACGATGGCGCGCAAGTCGGAAAATTCGACCACATCGCCAGAGACAGGGTCCAGTTCCAACACTTCATCCAGACATGCGGATTTAGTGCCCGGAACAACAAGCGACCCAGCCGCAGTTAAGATCAATCTGAAAGGCGATTTGACTTCACGTCGCAGGGCGGTTTCGAGGTCGCGTACATCTTCGCGGCTTTCCAAACGAGGATGAAAGTAGATCGTCAAATCGCCAGCGACGGTTTCCAAAACACCGACACGCCATGTCAGACCGTGTACTGGTGATTTTTTGCGACGTTTGCAGTCGAATGCTTCGCCGATACATGCGACAAGAGTTTGCGGAACGGGCTTCGCACCTAAGAGCTTGGTTCGTTCGACAGATACAAAGCCAATCTCAGGGCAAAAAAAGCCATATTGCCCACCTTCAAAGATCACCTCGGCATCATGTGTTTCACTGCATTCATCGCACACAAGGGACTGAACAAGACCGGTTTCTTGCACTAACCCCCGACGAGTGAGCCCGCCATATCCAAATCTTAGGCGGAAAGTGTCGGAAGATGCCTTTGCACCTTGCGAAATGATTTCACAAAGAAGTGCCGCCGCCGCCAATTATACCACCTCGACGACGGCAGTTTCTTTGGGCGGAGGCGCGATTAGTTTCCAACGCTCCAGAAGATCGAACACAAAATGGCGGTCTTTTTCCGTTTTGTTTGGAAGCGTGGTGGTGTTGGGCGTTCGGAGAGTGACAGTTAGCGTTTTGCGTCGCTGGCCTTCGCGGGCGGTAAGAACGATGCGGATCGTCGCCCCTGTGATCGTCCAGCCACTCGCTTTCAATGGTGAAAACCCACTGAAACGTCTTTCCAGAAACTGGTAGATGTTTTCGTCATCACCCCGCCTCTCAAACCGGCAAAAGCCGCCGCCGGTTGAGTAGCAATCAAGCGAAGAGACTTCGACCTTTTCAATGCTGTCCGCTGGCTCGGTTTCGAATTCCGGTGATTGGCGCAATGTGTCCAAGAGACCTTCCCTGCGCGGTGTCTCGACAGGTGCATCTGCATGTGGTGCAAAATGCTTGGCGAAAGACTTGGCGTATTCATCCCTCACCTTTTTGCCGCCCCTTGCGCAGATTTCGACAACACGACCCCGCGCGTTGCAAGCGATCCCGACTTCCAACACCTTTTGGACTATTTGACGTTCAAGAGTTTCAGATGGTCCAAAAGCAAGTTCGCTTTCTGCGCGTTCTTCAACGTAAATCGTCGCCTGAACGATTTCGGTTTCCTCGCCGGTGATGGGATGCACGCGAATGGATTTGTACCAATCCGCCTCGCGCTTTCGGTGATCAGGCAAGTCGAGGATGGCAATGGCGTCTGTCAGAAACGAACCCCGTGCTGTTTCATCTTCAAGCGCCCACGGAAATCCGTCGTCGTCGAACTGGAACGCGGACCAGTTTCTACCGCCGGTCCGTCGCATCAAAGACGTTTGTGCCGCCACCCGGTCAAGTACCTGGGGATGGTTTACCGAAAGCGTTAACAGCACATCTTGAACACCTTCCAGCCCCTCAATATCAATATCTTGCCCAGCGCATATCTGTTCAGCACTTATTAACCCGTTGCTATCAGCCAAACTGGCGAGATGATCCAACTCCGCCTTCAAGGCATCCTGTTGCCGGTCAGTGAGGTTAGACAATAGGTTTTCGATGGACCTGACCAGCGCCGTCCCGCGCCCGTCACTAGCCCAGTCAAATCCCTCGGGCGCATCCACGCTCCTCTCTTCGAAGAACCGCCGAAGCCGGTCAGGGGGCGATTTGCGAATAAAGCCGCTAAAGGATGCCATATATTGCGCCTCTTAATTTGCTTTGGGCAAGATATGGGGTTCGTAATTGTTCGGTTCAAGGTGTATGTGTTCACTGTCTTCTTCTGGTCCTACTTGTATATTTGTAGAAACCAATCCTTTCGCCGCAAGAGCAAGAATATGATCCGCATCAGCAGACCTACACACGGACCAGAGGAGCCGCGCCCATGTCTCGGCTGACCGAACCACCCCGGGCAAGCACACGGGTGGTTCGATCCCTCTTAGGTCAGCAGTTATATGCTCCAGCGGCGCAACGGCGAACAGTCCGCCGTCCAGCCCCGGCAACGCTGACAGGGGAAAGGGGGCGTCCCATACGGGCTTCGGCTTTCGAGATGAACCCAGGTATCCCTGGAACGCCAAGCGAGGCACCCAACTCCAGGGTGGCTATGGCAAGAAGCGCGGCAAGGGAAAGGATGCCAATCCTGCGAATGGGTTTCATTTACTTTCTCCTGTGTCATAGTGGTCCGGAAGTTCGGCAACCGAACTCTGGATATCGCCGAACTTAATGGCGCTGGCACCGTCTGGCGGTGTAAATTCGAATGTCGTTGAAGCAATATCCGCACCACCCCGCCAGTCGCGGATGTCGACCCTGTATTGCGGCCCCTGAGCCAGCGTGTGGGTGGTTATCACGTAGCGGCAGGGGTAAGGTTTCTCACCCGTTGCAATCCATATCTGCCAGTCGACCTCTTGCGTTCGGAAAGCCAGGTGGTCACATACCTGCCCGCCGATCACCCCGGCACCCAGGTCCTTCACGTCTGTTACTTCGCTCATCAGGATGTCATAAGGGTTAGCCGCCAGCAGATCAGCCGCCGGAAGCGCGAACCCGTGTTCGTTGCGTAAGCTGTCCACCAGATTGTCGATGCTGCCCGAAGCTGGCATCTGGGCATAGACCCCGGCGTGTTTTCCCAGCAAGCTGAAGGTCGCTCCATCAAAAACCATCTCGACTTCGGAAAATCCGCCGACCCTGGTGGCACGTATCTTGTCCGGGCGGGCAAGATCGACACTGCCTGAACTTGCGATACCCAGCTTCTGATCCTCGGTCGTCACAATTTCCAGCGTGGCGTCATAGTCAAAGGACAGGGTCTGTTCTGCGGACAGATAGTCCGACATGGCCTTCAGGATGTTGCGCGCATCGTTTTCATCGGCGCTGGCTATCGAGGCTGGCAGCCCAAGGATAAGCGCAAATAATGCGGCCCCGGTTCGCAAGGTGGAAAGGTGTTTTGGCATTTCTGTCTCCTGTTGTTCGAGGGGTCAGCCTTGTCGCGGCACTGCCATTCCGCGGCAGGGTTCAGTTCAATGGATCTCCACGGTCACTCGACTGATCTCGCCGGTAAAGCGCGATTTGGCTTCGGCCCCGATCGTTTCGACGACTGGTGTGGCAAGGTCGATGCCCACATCTGCGGTCTCGTCGGCCGAAAAGACCATGGGTTGGGTCCGGTCTATCCGACCTTCACCGACCTTTTTGTCATTGACAAACAAGGTGCCCATACCGCCTTTGCCCAAGCCACCACCATCATAGTCGAACTCGAAACGGATGGTGGACGTGCCGGGTTCGAGTTTTACCGCCGATGCGATGGTGAAACGTTTCAGCCCGAGGAAGTTGTAGTCATAACCCGGTATGCCATCCTTGACGTAAAGCGACCAGCCGCCAAACCGCCCGCCCTGGGCGATGATCGTGCCGTTGCCGCCATCGGCGGGCACTTCAACCTCGGCAATGATGGTCTTGGAGCGGTTCTTGATGTTCAGGAACACGTTCTCTGTCATCCCGGTCATGCCCCCGGCCAGCGTCAACGAGGTCCGCCCGGCCATCAGATCGGGACGGCCTGCGAGTGCGGGGTTGATCCGTTCGATAGTGCGGTCGTCAATCGGCAATACCTTGTTGCGCGCGGCTTCCAGCATGAAGATATTCTGCAACTCGGCCAGTTTTTCGGGGCGTTGGTCCGACAGGTCGTTGGTCAGGCTGAAATCCTTGCTGGTGTCGTAAAGTTCCCAGATATCCTCGTTCAGCCCGCGACGGGGGTGTGGCTCCCACGGGGCCTTGTGAATGGTCCGTGCCCACCAGCCGTCGTGATAGATGGCGCGGTTGCCGAACATCTCGAAATACTGGGTGACGTGCCGTTCCTCGGCGTCCGCCTCGTCAAAGCTGTAGAGCATACTGACCCCATCCATGGGCCACTGCGAAACACCGTTCACCGATCTGGGTTCGGGGATGCCGGTCGCCTCCAGAATGGTCGGGGCCACGTCGATCACATGGGTGAACTGGTCACGCTGCTCGCCCCTTGCCTTGATTCCGGCGGGCCAGTGCACCGCCATGCCGACCTTGGTACCACCATGGTCTGAGGCCACCTGCTTGGTCCATTTGTAGGGCGTATCAAAGGCCACGGCCCATCCTGCGGCCATATGCGGATAGGTCTCGGGTCCGCCCCATTTGTCCATCTTCTTCAACATGTCAGCAACCTGTTCCTGCACGCCATTGAAATAGGTCATCTCGCTGAACATGCCGTTGCGACCACCCTCGGCGCTGGTGCCGTTGTCGCCGTAGACGAGGAAGATCAGCGTATTGTCCAATTGCCCGGTGTCTTTGATCGCCTCGATCACTTTGCCAATCTCATGGTCAGTCATTTCGATATACCCGGCAAAGGTCTCGACCTGACGAGTGAAAAGCCTCTTTTCATCCGCGCTCAAGCTGTCCCAATCCGGGATAGCAGAAGGTTTCGAGGCCAATCTGGTGCCTTCAGGCACAATCCCCTCTGCGGTCTGGCGCGCGAGTATCTCGTCCCGCAATACGTCCCAACCCTGATCGAATTTTCCCTTCCAGCGGTCGATCCAGTGTTGCGGCACATGATGCGGCGCATGGGTGGCACCGGGGGCGTAGTAGACAAAGAACGGTTTGTCGGGGGTCAGCGCCTTCTGGTACTTGATCCAGTTGACCGTCTGATCGGTCATGTCTTCAAGAAAGTGATAATCCGGATCATCCGGCAGTTCGACCGGGTGCGTACCATCATAGATGAAAGGGGCCCACTGGTTGGTTTCACCACCAAGGAAGCCATAGAACTTGTCAAAGCCCTGCTGTGTCGGCCAGCGGTCGAAGGGGCCGGAAACACTTGCCTCCCAGGCGGCGGTTTCATGCCATTTGCCGAAGGCTGCCGTACTGTAACCGTTGTGGCGCAGGATTTCGGCCACCGGGGCGACATCAGCGGTAATCTGGCCGGTGTTGCCGGGAAAGGCCGTGCCGGTTTCGATGATTCCGCCCATGTTGTTGACATGGTGGTTGCGCCCGCTCTTGATCGCGGCGCGAGTCGGCGAGCAAACCGACGTGGTGTGGAAATCAACAAATCTCAGACCTTCGGACGCCAATTGGTCGAACACCGGTGTTGAAACCGGCCCGCCAAAGGTATCGGTGCCTGCAAAGCCCAGATCATCAACCAGAACGATCAGCACGTTTGGCGCGCCCTTGGGTGCCGTTACTTTGAATGACGGCGGTGCCTTGGCATTGTGCACATCAGTTTCGACATATTCGGGTACCGCCGGTACAGCGATCGGCAAAACCGTGCGGTCAAGTGATTGCTGGGCCAAAACCGGGGACCCAAAGAGAGGTAGCAATCCGGCGGCTGCAGCTGCAAACCCGAGCATCGGACCGGTTAGGGCGGCTTTTTGCATGTTCATTCTCTTCTCCGGTAATTCGGTGGTTTGTGGCGCTGAATTCGACAACAAACCTTCCTTGATTGCGAGGAAACTTATTTCTTCCTATAACAGGCGGCGGCACGGCTTTTGCCTTTGCGTGCCAAGCCGCCTGCGACAAACCTGGCATAACTGTATAGGCTTGCCCGTTGAACAAACCCTGATTGTTAGTTGTTGATCAGCTATTTCCGGGCTAATTAGGCGGCATTCAGAAGTCACAGGCAAAAACACGATGTCCAAAACCATTCCGCTGATACGTGCTGGTGCAATGATTCCGATTATGCGCTGGATGGCGACGCACCACCGTCCGCTTGAACGTTACCTGCGCGAGGCAGATTTGGGTTACATGACGTTCATTGACCCCAACCAACCAATCCCATTGCGCAACGTGGCGCAGTTTTTTGTCAACTCCGCCCGGCGGGAAGGTCCGGATATCGGTTGCCAAATCGTGTCGGAAACAACCCTGGTCGAGCTTGCTTTCATCGGAAAAGTCGTTCTTGGAGCCAAGACGCCTTCGCTGGCGCTGGGACGGGTTGTGGCAATGATGCCGTATCATTCCAGCCACGAAGCGATAACCCTGCGTCGCAGGCCAGAAGGTATCGCGGTCAGCGATGGCTGGGCCGTCAGTTTCGAGGATGAAACGCTTCATGTAATTCAGCAGTTTTTTGGGTCGATTATTCAAAGGATCTGCAACCTGACCCGTGCGCCAGAGCCATTGTTGCACCAATTCAGGATTGTACCCCATCCGGAGTTTGGCCTGAGCCATCTGAACAACTGGTTCGGTCAGCCACCCGAACCGTCGCCTGACCGCGCAGTGCATGTCTTTATCGACACAGCTGTTGCAGACCGACCGTTTTTCAAGACCGGACGGGACCGGGCAAAGGGCCCTATCCCACCCGGGATGGAACCCTTGGTGGGCAACGGAACGCTGTCCGGTTCGGCCAAGGCTGTCCTTGCCTCGCATCTGATCGAAGGCACACCGACGATTGACCGGCTTGCGGTTTCGGCTGGCCTGGCACGCCGCACGTTGCAACGAAACCTTGCCGCAGAAGGCACCAGCTTTTCCGATCTTCTCGAAGAAGTCAGGCGCGATCTTGCCCTGCGTCAACTCGAAAGCGGCAGCGGGTCGATTGACGATGTCGCGGCCCGACTTGGCTATACGCGGCAATCCACGCTGACCCGCGCAGTTCGTCGATGGACCGGCAATACACCCAGCACGTTCAGGCAACATAGTTCCTGACCGGTGCGCACCGTGGCACCGCAAGTCAAGTCTGTCCGTAACTTTACCATTATAGTTGCCCCCTCAGGCCGATACGGCAAAGCGGAGCGTCCCAAAGTGGCAACACAGCCGGAATACGACATTACCACACTTGTCCGGAACAAGATTACTGCCCGGCTTGCCAACTCCCCGGTGAAGGTCGGTGATGTTGCCTCTGACCTATCGATGAGCCTGCGCACGCTGCAAAGGCAACTTGCCGCTAAGGGAAGTAGTTTTTCCCGGATATTGGATGATGTGCGTAAAGAGGCCGCTCTGGCGGTTCAATCAACCAGCGAATTCCGGCTGGATGAGCTGTCCCGACGACTGGGATACCGCCAGCAATCAACCCTGACCCGTGCGTTCAAGCGCTGGGTCGGTGCGTCACCTTCGGGCTTCTATCATCGCCAACGGTAAAAATGTCGCAGACCTCATGCTGTGGCGCGACAAGCGAAATTCTTCTGACCCGCCCGTGATAATTTCGATAGAGCAAATATGACTGGAATGGGATCACACAATGCGTTTTTCGATTGCACTGGCCGCCATGATATCCGTCGCACCGGGCGCGGTTCTGGCCGATGACTGGACTTATGCCGCCACCATCTATGGTTGGTTACCCGGGCTCAGCGGGTCGATCGCAACCGCGCGTGGTGATATTGATTTTGACTCATCCGGCAGCGATATCATCGATAATCTGGACATGGCCTTCATGGGAACCTTCGAGGCCTGGAACGGTAGGTGGGGCCTTATTGGCGATCTGCTCTATGCTGATGTGTCGAACCAGAAACCAACCCCTTTTGGGGCCTTGTTTGCCAGCGCCGATGTTGGCGTGAAAATTGCGACATTCAGCGGTTACGGTGCCTATCGCGTGGTTGACGAACCGGATGTCACTTTTGACCTGGCGGCTGGCTTTCGCGCCTATGGCATGGACATTGAGACCACATTGAATGCCGGTACACTGCCGACCGAGACCTCCAGTACCAGCGAAAGCTGGGTTGATCCGCTGATCGGCGCGCGGGCCAGTTGGCGTTTCTCGGATCGATGGTCGGCGACCGCCTTTGCCGACATCGGCGGTTTCGGCATTGGATCCGACCTGACCTGGCAGGCGCTAGCGACGGTCAATTATCATTTCAATGACAAATGGTCGGCGATGATGGGTTACAGGTATCTGGAAATTGATAAGCCGGTAAATGGGCGGGATACCAAGATCGGGCTTGGCGGGCCAGTACTTGGTGTAACTTTACGCTTCTGAAAAGTTGGGTGTCCGGATGCCAAGGCCTAGAAACAGGCATGCTTCACCGGGTCTGGTAGTGAAATCCAGAAGGCCCGGCGTGGCGGCCTTTCAATGGCTCTTGGTAATTGTTTCCCTGTTTGTCCTGCAAAGCGTGTCCATCGGCGCACTGGCCAGAGATGCCGTGCCGCCCCGAACAATGACCACAGTGGACGCGATCCCGGCGATCCGAACCGATACGCCCCAGGAAACACTGAGTGGTTTCTTTGCGCTCAGATCGGCACAGGAAGCTTCACTTACTGCCTATTTTGAAACCTCGGACTGCCGCATCACCGGATCGAGCGCCAGACGATCCGCGTCATTCACATCATCATATCCCGCCAATCGACCGAAAACAGACTGGCGCAACAGGCCGACCAGTGTATGCAACCGATTGTGACCTGTCCGCGTGTCTCTCAACTAACCACCAGCACTGGCCGCAACCGTCTGCATTCTCTGGTGGGGCAATTGCCCAAACTAAAGGGACTGGCGAAGTACGCAGCCAAGAACCTTACTACATTCCGACGCATCGAAGCGATTTCCCAGACGAATGCCGGAGGCTGCAGAAAACTCGATTTGACCAAGAAAAGCGTCAGGTTAGCTATTGAGACTGCGACAAGTGCTGAAGGTTTGTATTCCAGCGCGACTGCCGAGGACTACGCAGCTTGAATCCTGTTTTGCTGCCTCATTCTGAAATGGAGATATACCCCGGGTCATCGAACATCCGAATTTTGTTGACGAATTGGGGGCAATGGATTCTGCTTGGGGGTATGATCGTGCCTAATTTTCTTACTTCCGAAGAGCGTGTTGAACTCGAAGGCTGCGTGCGCCGCCAA
>DAOUQK010000183.1 GCA_030625695.1 Paracoccaceae bacterium
GGTTTCTGAATAGGCGCATTAAACATGCCTGTCGAATTGCGCCAATTCAGGGGGTGACACAAGACCAATCAGATGGTCGTTGATCTGAGTTGGAACCACTTCAGTTTGTGCCCCTTGGTATTATACCAATCCGCCCAAAGATCGACCTGTCATTGTTGCGTAGGATGGGTTTTCAACCCATCATCCCTTTGACTTTGCCGGGCGGGGCGGGGCCGGGCGGGACGGGGCGGTGGGGTGGAACCCCACCCTACGGATGGCTGCATGAGCCAGTGTCCGGGCGTTCTGGTATCAGAGGGTAGGCGGCTAATTCCTATTCCTCATCCTCTTCACCAGGAATGACCAACTCCAATTCTCCGTTGGCTTCCAACTCGCGGATTGAACTGACGACATTGCCCATCGCGGCTTCGCCGTCTGCTGCTTTGACTTTGCCCTTTTCTGCAATCTCTTCCCGCAGGTTGTCGGCCATGCGGGTCGACATGTTTTCCAACAGGTGATCGCGGGACTTGGCCAGGTCGCCTTCCATGGCGGCGGCCAAGGCAACCACCAGATCGCCTGGGGCTGCCACGCGGATCAATTTGGGCACGTCCAGCGGATCCAACCGTTCAAAGATATGCGCGAAGGTAAAGATTGCTTTGCGAACCGAAGTGGCAAAATCCATGTCTTTTTCGTCCAACCCGGTCAGTACATCATCGCGCGTTGCCGTCGGCGACTGGTTAAGGATCGCGCCAACCCGTGCGTCGGGACCATCTGAAAACGCCAGAATGGGGCGCAAATCCAGTTGCGCCGCCAGCGACAGACCAATCCGGTCCACCGCCTCGGGGGTGACGCTGCCGGTCTGACTGATGGCGAAGGTGATACGCCGCGCCAGTGGCCCGGGCAGCGCGCCCAGCACCTCTGCCGCTTTTGGCACCGCCAGTTTCGACAGCAATATCGCCGCGACTTCGGTGCTTTCGGCCGAGATCATCTCGACCAGTTCTTCTTTGCTCTGGCCGCGCAGACGCACCCAAGGGTCGCCCGACTGGCGCACCCCGGCCTCGCGCCGCAGACGGGTGGCGGTTCGCGCGCTTATCTTGCCGTCCAGTGTCATCAGCGCCCCGGCAATACCATGGGAAAACGACAAACCGACACCGTCCAACTGGTCGGCAAACTCCTGCACCACTGAATCCAGTGTGCCCTGATCTATCAACCCCATCCGCCCCATCTGATGGGTCAGCCGCGCCTGCAACCGGTCCGGCAAATCCTCAAGCGGAATGTCAGCACCTTCTCGGATCAAAAGGCGCACCACGATGGCCGCCTTTGATATCGGGTCAAGTGTCGACGGAGGACGTTGCGCCCGAGGAGCGGCCTCAGCCAAATCCAAGCCGGTGCCCCCCATGGGCATCGGTGCCATTGGCAAATTATCCATTTTGTCTGCCCTTGCCTGTATAAATTCCAACCCAAATGAAACGGGGGAATAGCCTCAGATTAGACTGACAAGGGTAAACAAAGCCTGAAACTTAGTAGTTATATGTCACCCCGGTGCGAATTGCCTGGCGCAACGATGCTTCGGCCCAGCTGCCTTCGCCGCCGCGGTCCATGATTTCGCGCCATTGCGCAATCGCTTCGTCAACCCGGCCTTCGGTGATGAACCCTTGCGCCATGTAAGACCGCGCCAGGATGTTGTCCGGGTTTTGGGTGATGGCCCGCGTGTAATACACGTTGGCCATGTCAAGATTGCCCAGCTTGCGATTTGTAAAGCCCCAGTAGGTCAGCACCAGATCGTCGTTCTGGTTATGCATCTGGCGCAGCACGCCTTGAGCGTCTTCATTACGCCCGACATAGGCCAATTCGCGTACAGCCTCTATCAGTTCATTCTGATCAAGGCTGGAATCTTGCGGATTGACGCAGGTTTTGGTCTTTTTGTCCCAGACCTTAACGCCTTTGCAATTTTTGCTGGTCTCAGTGGTGGTCGGAAGGGTGTCGTCACCGGCGGCCATGGCGAACCCGGGAAGGATCATTAAAATAATAAACAGAAAACGCATGGGTTAAATCTCCAGATTATTAGATGTCTTCAGATGCAGGTAACGTGCAGATACCGAAAAGCAATCTGCAGGTCGGATTGCCCTGGGGAACAAGGGGTATGTCGGCGTATTTCAGCCTGTGATCTGTTTGATGCAAGATTGCGTCGCCGAATCCCAGACCGATCCAGTGCCACAGGATTGCGCCTGATGTTCGCGACCGGAACACCCGCCAACCGCCAGGCTCATGGTTGGTAATATGGCCAGGGCCAATGCGGCCAAGCTTGCCTTGATGATCATTTGAGTATCCTTTTGTCAGAACACGCCGGGTGTGGCTGGTCAAAGGTTACACGAAAATGCTGCAATCAGCAAAGCCATTGGCTGCACATACCTGTGAACTGACATTACACTGACATTACAAAGTGTCGAAGATTGGCCGGAAACGACGGTCAGTCGCTGCTTAACCCGGCCAGTAGTACATCCCGCTCATCCACCAACCGCTCGCGATACCGTCGCAGCGCTTTTACCCCAAACTTGTTGTGGCGCGCGGCGTTTGAATCCGGATCACGGCGGGCGTCGGCGCTCAGATCCGCAATGCAGGCGTCCACTTCTTCAATCTCTTTAATAACCGCGGGGAGATCCAATACCGGTGTCGTCATAGGTCTGTTCCTTTTATCCTGATACCTTCGTGTAGCGCCAAATCTGCGCGGCCCCACAAAATACCAATTTCGGGCAAAAGAAAAGCCTTTGCCCTACGTGCCTTTGCCTCGGCTATTGCCACTACACTATGATTGGCGTGGTGGAGTAGCGTTTGGTCAAACGGCATGTCCAGGTAATGCAGACTGTGAGTGATTGGTAGGCCCGGCAGGGCTTCTTGCGGGTCGATTCTGGCCTTATAAATAAGGCGAAACTGACGGTCGTGGGGCGCCCGAATTCAAGGTGGGGCACTTTACCATTTCATGCGGGACAATCGGGACACGGATTTTTCGGTTAGATGTAGGCGTTCTACGTCCTTGGTGTAGACCTGTGATGTCGAAGCCTGTGCATGCCCGTGAACTGCCATTATTTCATATTGGGTGGCGCCGTGAAGCGCTAATAGGTGGCCAGCTGCTTTGCGAATCCCGTGGGATGATTTGCCTTCTATCCCAATGATCCCGATCGCTGCGTCAGCCACGAGACGATCTATACCGCGATCTACCAACGGCCTGCTCCGCCAGTTCATGCCGAAGGGCGCAGACCTGAGCGGGGCCAGTCAAACTTGGCTGAACGACGTCGCAAACTTGATGAACAACCGCCCAAGAAAGACCCTCGGGTGGAAAACACCCCCCGAAGCCATGGCCGAAGAAATCGCGGCCTTCAGTTCAACCGTTGCACTTGAAATTTGAATCCAAGCAGTTACGTTGCCAAGTGAAACTTTGATTGTGAGCATTCAAAAGTGAAATATTCTGAAAAAGAAGTTAAACGAATGAAGGCGAGCGTCAAAGATTTGAAGGTTATCTTGAAGGAAGAAAAGAAGCGGAAACCTCGCGACAGCAAGCGCATCAAGGAACTGGATAACTTGATCCAAGGATTTGAAGCTTCGATTTCGGGAAAATACAATTAGGTAAACTGCTCCGAAATCAGCCGTTCCTCAAGCCCGTGACCAGGGTCAAACAACATCTGATGTCGCACGCCCGGTTCCGAACGGATTTCCACCCAGTCGATATCGGCAATCGAGGTCGAATCCGCGTCCGCCATCACCGGGCGCTTGTCCGGGTCCACCACGTCAAAGCGCACAAGCGCCGTCTTGGGTAACAGGGCACCCCGCCACCTGCGCGGGCGAAAGGCGGCAATCGCCGTCAGCGCCAGAACATCCGCACCAATCGGCAAAATAGGCCCGTGCGCCGAGTAATTATAGGCGGTTGACCCCGCCGGGGTTGCCACCAACGCGCCGTCACAAATCAGTTCGTCCAGCCGCACACGCCCGTCCACGGTGATCTTTAACCGCGCCGCCTGACGCCCGGCGCGCAGCAGCGATACTTCGTTGATCGCCAATGCCTGGTGCAATTTTCCGGCCCGGTCCATTGCCCGCATGGACAGCGGGTTGATCACGGTTTCTTCCGCCGCAGCCAGACGATCGACCAGATCATCCTCGCTGTAATTATTCATCAAAAACCCGACTGTGCCCCGGTTCATCCCGTAAACCGGCGCGCTCAGGTCTTGGGTGTCGTGCAACGTGCGCAGCATGAAACCGTCGCCACCAAGGGCTACAATTACATCCGCATCTTGCGGCACAGTGTCGCCATAACGTGCCGCAAGGGTGATGCGGGCGGCCTCTGCCACCGGGGCATCACTGGCCAGGAATGCGATTCGTAACGTCATATCAGGTATTTCCGGTATTGCGCATTTGTCCCCGACAACAACCACACCTTTCCCGTCAACGCCAGCCTTGGCGCTCAAGGCTGCATTTTGGTCGCATTCCTGCTTTTCGATTCCAGGCGTTTCCTTTAGGAACCGGCAAGTTCACCCCAACATCGGAGCAGTCATGAACGCGCCCCTTAAAGACACCGGTTTTTTTACCACCCCCCTGTCCACCAGCGACCCCGAGCTGTTTGGTTCGATTACTTCCGAACTGGGCCGCCAGCGCGATGAGATCGAGCTGATTGCCTCGGAAAACATTGTCAGCGTGGCCGTCATGCAGGCCCAAGGCTCGGTTTTGACCAACAAATACGCCGAAGGGTATGCCGGGCGACGTTACTACGGTGGTTGCCAATATGTCGATATCGCCGAAAATCTGGCGGTAGAGCGGGCCAAACAGTTGTTCGGTTGTGAGTTCGCCAACGTCCAGCCGCATTCCGGAAGCCAAGCCAACCAAGGCGTATTTCAGGCGCTGATCAAGCCCGGTGATACCATTCTGGGGATGAGTCTGGATGCCGGCGGCCACCTGACCCATGGGGCAAAGCCCAACCAGTCGGGTAAATGGTTCAACGCGGTGCAATACGGTGTGCGCAAGGCCGACAACCTGCTGGACTACGACCAGGTCGAGGCATTGGCCCGCGAACATCAGCCCAAATTGATCATCGCCGGCGGCTCGGCCATCCCACGTCAGATTGATTTTGCCCGGATGCGCGAGATTGCCGATATGGTTGGTGCCTATCTGCTGGTCGATATGGCGCATTTCGCCGGTCTGGTGGCGGCGGGCGAACATCCCAGCCCGTTCCCGCATGCGCATGTGGCGACAACCACGACCCATAAAACCTTGCGGGGCCCGCGCGGCGGCATGATCCTGACCAATGACGAAGGGATCGCCAAAAAGGTCAATTCGGCGATCTTCCCCGGCATTCAGGGCGGGCCGTTGATGCATGTGATCGCCGCCAAGGCCGTAGCCTTTGGCGAGGCCCTGCGGCCTGAGTTCAAGGATTATATCAAACAGGTGGTGATCAATGCCGCGGCTTTGTCTGATCAATTGATCAAAGGTGGGTTGGATACGGTAACGCATGGCACCGATACCCATGTGGTGCTGGTTGATCTGCGCCCCAAAGGGGTCAAGGGCAATGCTACAGAAAAGGCGCTGGGCCGCGCCCATTTGACGTGCAACAAAAACGGTGTGCCGTTTGATCCGGAAAAGCCGACCGTGACCAGCGGTATCCGCCTGGGTTCACCCGCCGGGACCACGCGGGGGTTCGGCGAGGCCGAGTTTCGCCAGATTGCCGATTGGATCATCGAAATTGTCGATGGGCTGGCGGTAAATGGCGAAGACGGCAATGGTGCGGTTGAGGTAAAGGTCAAAGACGAAGTGGCCGCACTCTGCGCCCGTTTCCCGATTTATCCCGACCTTTAATACCGGATCGCTAAATAATTGACCTGCCAATGATGAGTAGGGCGGGGTTTCACCCCGCCATCCACCACCGGCGAGCGGTGGGGTAAAACCCCGCCCTACACATGAGATAACAAGTCAGTCTTTAAGCGTGTTGGTATAAGGGCAATGTCGGGCAGGCCATAATTGGCGCTTTCTGGCTGCGTTCCTACAGATTACCGTACCAGACCAGAAACCCGCCCAGTGCCACCGCCATCAGGATCAGGTTGAACACTAGGCCACCCAAGGCGCCCAGCCAAAACCCTTTGCGCCGATCACTTGGGTCAATCGTTTCAAGATGGCTGTGTACTGTCTCCGCCGCCGCCCCCAGCGCATCCATATCAAGCATCTGGCGCAATTTCGGATGCCCGGCCATTGGCCCCGCCGCCACCAACGTCATCGCCTGGCGGTATACCCGGCGGGGCAGGCGGTGCCGGGCTTTGGCCAGTGCTGCCTCAAGGGACCTTGCGCGCACGCCCAGTTTGGCCCGCAAACCTTCGACCAACGCGCCGGTCATTTCTTCATATGGTATCTGTTCGCTCATCCCGAACCTTTAGCTTGCCGTGCCCTCTTGCTCAATGGGCGATGGCGGCGTTATCACTGGCGCCATGCTGAATACAATTACCCACGGGGTCGCCACCGACCTGCCGCCGCTGTTCATAGCGCACGGCCTTTATGGATCGGCCCGCAATTGGGGCGTCATTGCCAAGCGTCTGTCGGATCAACGGCAGGTTATTGCGATGGACCTGCGCAATCACGGGGCCAGCCCCTGGAACGCGGTGCATCGCTATCCGGAAATGGCCGATGACATGGCGCGGGTCATTTCCGGCTTTGATGGAAAGGTGGACGTTCTGGGCCATTCCATGGGCGGTAAGGCGGCGATGATGCTGGCTTTGCGCCACCCCGATCTGGTTCGCCGTCTGGTGGTGGCCGATATCGCTCCCGCCCCCTATCAACATTCGCAGATCGAATTCATCACCGCCATGAAGGCGGTTGACCTGGCCCGTGTCGAACGCCGCTCGGATGCCGAGGCGCAATTGGCCGATCTCGGGGTTGATCGCGCCTTGCAAAGCTTTTTCACCCAGTCTCTGGATGTCCCGTCCAAACGCTGGCGGTTAAATCTGGACGTTCTGGCCACCGAAATGGCACAGATCATGTCGTTCCCACAGATTGATGCACAATGGAACGGTGCCACCCTGTTCCTGTCCGGTGGTGCCTCTGACTATGTCCGCCCCGAACATCGCCCGTTGATCCGCGGCCTTTTCCCCAAGGCACGATTTGCCCGTCTGGCAGGCGCAGGCCACTGGCTACACGCCGAAAAGCCCCGCGAATTCGAGGCCACGGTTCGGGTTTTTCTTAACGCATAAATGACGATCCGGAAATTTCGCGCGCGACCAGCCATGAGATTGGCAAGGCGAGAATCGCGCCTGCGCCCGCCGCCACCAATATAGGCACCAATGTGCCAAAGCCGGCGACCAGAACAGCAATCACCGCCGTTCCAGCCAGCGAGGTTGAAATGATCGAATAGAGGATCGAAGCAAGCCGTAACATCAGACGGTCTCCTGTTTTTGTTCGACCCAGTCGTTAAGTG
>DAOUQK010000135.1 GCA_030625695.1 Paracoccaceae bacterium
ATCACCAAACGGCTGATTGAGGACGGGCGGCGGCAGCTGGTTTTGCGCGATCCACTTGAGTTGCCTTTCCCGGTGCGTATGCTTCAGGGAACACACGATACGGCGGTGTCGACCGAGACTGCGCTGCGTCTGATGAACCACGCAACGGGTTCGGACATGCGCCTGACGCTGGTTAAAGGCGCGGATCACCGGTTTTCGGATGACCCTTGTCTGGCGATGATCAAAGAGTCGGTTCTGGATGTTATTGAGAAGAGAGAGTAATGCGCAGAATCGGTAAGTTTTTGGGGCGGGTATTGGCCGTACTGGTCGTGGTTGGCGTCGCCTTGTGGCAGTTTGGACCATATGAAGAGGTCGATCTGGGCGCGTCTTTTGATCCGGGTAAATTTGACAAAGGGGTGCAGACCTATTTCGAGACGATAGAATCCAAGGTCGGTGACATTTTCCCGGGCACCGAAAAGCGGGTGATCTGGGCCGACGGATTCATCGGGAAACGAACCACGGTTTCAGTGCTTTACGTGCATGGATTTTCGGCGACGTCAGAGGAAATCCGCCCGGTTCCTGACCGGATTGCCGCCGATTTGGGCGCCAATTTGGTGTATACCCGGCTTCAGGGCCACGGGGTTCCCGGAGCCGAGCTGGGACGCGCATCGGCCAGCACATGGATGGCTGAAATGGCCGAAGGGTTGGCAGCCGCGCGCGCTGTGGGCGACCGGGTGGTGGTGATATCCACCTCGACCGGGGGCACATTGGCAGCGGCGGCGGCGTTGAACCCCAAGATGGCGGACAAGGTGGCGGCGATGATCTTTGTGTCTCCGAATTTCGGCCTTAACAGCTGGGCTGCGTTTTTGATGACATGGCCGGCCGCAAAATATTGGTTACCGGTGGTATTGGGCGGCGAATACCGTTCTTCGTCTGACAATCCGGCCCGCGCGGGGTACTGGAGTAACCCCTTTCCGTTTGCGGCTTTGGTGCCGATGGGGGCGCTGGTAAAAAGGGTCGTGGCCCTTGATTTCACACAGGTCGACACCCCGGCATTGTTCTGGTTTTCCGAAGATGACAAGGTTGTGCGCCCGGATTTGACTCGTAAAGTTGCCGGCCAATGGGGCGGGATTTCGGATATAATAACGGTTGAGGTGGGACCCGGTGATGATCCGCATTCACATGTGATTTCGGGTGATATCATGTCACCGGGACAGACCGCAGGCACAGTTGAGGGCATGCTGGAATGGCTGGCGAAACAAGGGGTTGAGTGATGGAGCAACGGGTCAGCCTGATCACCCTTGGGGTTGCAGACATGGGCGTGGCAGCGGCGTTTTACGAAGCACTTGGCTGGCAACGGGTCAAGGCGCAGGACGGGGTTGTAGCGTTTGACCTGATTGGTCAGACGCTGGGGCTTTATCCGCTTGAGAAACTGGCTGAGGATATGGGGTTGGAGATCGCAGCACTTGGTCATGGCGCCATGACGTTGAGCCATAATGTGCGGGAAAAAGACGATGTAGCGGCGGTTCTGGAGCGCGCGCAACAGGCCGGGGCCGAGGTGCTGAAACCGGCGGCGGATGTGTTCTGGGGTGGGCATCACGGGTATTTTCGCGCCCCTGATGGCTGTATCTGGGAGGTGGCGTTCAATCCGTTTTCGACCTTGTCCGAGACCGGCGCGTTCCGCTGGAATGGATACGACTGATGCGCAGGCCGGGGTCGATGCGTGGGTTGGAAAACCTGGGGCGGGTGCGGCTTTCCAAGCACTTTTTCATGCGCGACTTTCTTTATTCCGAGATTGGTAATGTGCACGAATTGCAGAACATACCCGATGATCCCGATCTGGCGATCGAAACCGGCTCGGCGTTTTGCCAAACCCTGCTGGACCCACTGGAAGAGACGTTTGGCCGGGTGGCGGTACGGTCGGGCTACCGGTCGCGCGCGTTGAACCAATATGGCAATGAAAATCGCCTAAATTGTGCCCGGAATGACAACCCGTTGGAATGTCATATCTGGGATTGGGGGCAGGATGCCACGCGGGTGGCCGGGGCATCTGTGGTGATCCCATGGTTTGCGGATCGCTTCGAGGCGGGCCGTGATTGGCGCGATCTGGCGTGGTGGATGCATGACCATCTGAACTATTCTGAAATCTGGTTTTTCCCGAAACTCTGCGCCTTTAATCTGGTCTGGAGGCCCATACCGCAACGCCGGATCGACAGCTATATTGCCCCGCGCGGAAACCTGTTGGCCTCGGGGGCCGAACCGGAAGAAGCATTGGCCACGCGGCAAAAAAGGTATGCAGATTTCCCACCCTTTTGCGGAATATCTTATCCTTGAAGGGTAAGGGTCTTGTCAGGATTCTACCCAAGCGCCAGAGTGTCCCTAAAAAGGCAAGTAAGGCATGACAGAAGCATTGGTATTGCTGCCGGACATGATGTGCGATGACCGGGTATTTGCACCTCAAATTAGGGCGTTAGCATCGGAACGGGCGATCACAATTGCCCCCCTTACCCAAGGCGACAGGGTCGAGGATATTGCCAGAGCGTTATTGGATCAACTGCCGAAGCGCTTTGCATTGGCCGGGCTGGGCCTTGGCGGGGTGGTGGCGATGGAAGTGTTGAAGCGGGCCAGCAACCGGGTCACGCGGCTGTGCCTGATTGGCACCAACCCGTTATCGGAACCCCCAGCCGTTGCCGCCACCCGAGAGCCGATGATCATCGGCGCACAGGCCGGGCGATTGCAAGAAGTGCTGCGTGAGGGCATGCCGCCCGAATTCCTGGCCCCAGGCCCGGCGCGGTTAGAGATCACCAATCTGCTGCTGGATATGGGCCGCGATCTGGGGCCAGAGGTGTTTGTGGCGCAATCGCGCGCGATGCAGCGACGGCCTGATCAGCAGGGGACATTGCGCAAATGCGCCGTGCCGACCCGGATCATATTTGGCGTGCACGATCCGTTCACGCCTGCCCAGCGTCAGGATTTCATGATCCGATTGCTGCCTGATGCGCAGTTGACGGTGATCGAAGAGGCCGGGCATTTGCCCACATTGGAACAGCCCGAACAGACCACTGCCACGCTGCGTGACTGGCTGGATCAGCCTTTGGTCCTGCGCTGAGGCGGATAAAGTGCTGCGCGTTCTTGTTTCGTGGGTATGACGGCCTGGGCCACGGGTTTGCCGCTTTCATCGAAAAACGGCGTGTTCCGCCAACGCCCTGAAAGACCCGCGGCACCCATACGGGTAATGATATTCCAAACCAGGCGCGCCATACCTTTGTGGGTTGGCTTGCCTCCGGGGCGGGGCATGAAGGTTTTGCCGACCACAGGACCGATACGGCTCGGATCCTTCAGGGTTTCGGCCTTGATCCCGACGAACGGTAGTTTTCGACTTGGCGTTGTGTTGAACATCGGCTCATTGCAACATTTGGCGAACCACCGCATGGTGCCGCGTGGGCTTAGCCGCATCAGCCCCAGATTTTCGTGCCCTTGGGTAATGGTCAGTGCATCCGGCGTGGTCTGGAACAGATCAACCGGACCCGGGGCCGGGTCGGGTTGATCAAAATAAAGTTCGCCCGCACGACAATCAGCGCAATAACACACCGAATGAGTGCCGGTTTTCACCGCCTGAGACTCAATATTGCCCTGTAACCCACCACAAGAGCAAGAGAACTCCAGCGATAATGCGTTTTTGTCCATCACGCCGCGGCGTTTTTGTTTGCCGGTTTGGTTGTTTTTCTGACAGTTTTCTTAGTGGTCTTTTTGGCGGTTGAAGCACCGGAATTGGCGTTCATGAAGTCGATCACCATTGGGCGGATATTGTCGCGCCACGACCGGCCCGCGAAGATGCCGTAATGCCCGGCACCCGGTTCGACATGGCTGGCCTTTTTCGAATCGGGCAGACCAGTACACAGATCAAGGGCGGCAATGCATTGGCCCGGGGCCGATATATCGTCATTTGCGCCCTCAACGGTTTTCACCGCAACGCGGGTGATTTTGCCGATATCAACCTTGTGGCCATTGACGACAAATTCGTTACGGGCGATCTCGCGGCTCTTGAAAATACGCTCGACGGTCGAGAGGTAAAACTCGGCCGTCATGTCCATTACGGCCAGATATTCGTCATAAAAGCGGTTGTGCGAATCATGGTCCGAGGCCTCTCCCTGGGCCGATTTCTGGATCTGATCGGTAAACGCTTTGGTGTGGCGTTCCTGGTTCATCGACACGAACGATGCCAGTTGCAACAGGCCGGGGTAAACCATCCGCCCAACGCCGGGATGTTTAAAGCCAACCCTCTGGATTGCCGTCTCTTCCAGCTGGCCCATAGTGATGCGGCGGCCAAAATCGGTCACATCCGTGGGGGCGGCGTCCGGGTCAACCGGCCCACCGATCAGGGTCAGGGTGCGGGGTTGCGCGTCCGGGTCCAGCTCGGCCAGATAAGCGGTGGCGGCCAGGGTCAGAGGCACGGGCTGGCAAACTGCGATCACATGGGTCTCTGGCCCCATCTCACGCATGAAATCAACTAGATAAGCTGTGTAATCCTCGATGTCGAACTTGCCCTCTGAAACCGGTATATCGCGGGCATTGTGCCAATCGGTGATATAGACTTCGCAATTCACCATCAGGCTTTTGACCGTGCTGCGCAGCAGCGTCGCGTAATGGCCAGACATGGGTGCGACCAGCAAAACTTTGCGCGCTTGTGTCTCGCGTCCGCGCACGTTGAAATGGATCAGGTCGCCAAATGCGCGTTCCACCACTGTGTTAATCTCAACCAGATGATCCTTGCCGTCTTGGCAGGTAAAGGTGCGAATGCCCCAGTCGGGCTTGACCACCATGCGTTCAAACGCCCGTTCCGTGACGTCGCCCCACGCCGCCATCCAGTTCAGGGCGGGGCTGGGAACCATTGAAAACATTGGGTAAGACGCCAACGCCTTGGCCGATGCACCCATCCATTGTTGGGTGTTTCGTGCGGTTTCCATCAGATCATAGGTCATCATATAGCGCATGTGTGCTCTCCTCGAACGGCCTCAACTTTGCAATCTCTCTGCGATTAAGCCAATCATGCGCTTTGCATTTTGGCGGGAACGCAGTTATTCTGCACAGCAGCATTAGTAAGGGGCAAAGGGTAAGATGACAACCAGCGATAAGTTTACCGGCAAATTGCCCGATGATGCGTCCAGTGACACAGCCAGCGATCCAGCCAGCGACCCAGCCAGTGATCCTGCGGCGCGTCTGAGCGAGAACCTGTGCAAGGTCGATGCACTTACCCATCGTCTGAACGAGGTAATGTCGCGGCGTGCAACTGGCAAGTCGGGGCATAACAAATCGCTGGACGGGCCCGATCAGGAGCTGTTTGCCCGGGCGATGACGTCGTATTGGACCAAAGCCATGGCTGACCCGGCCAAGATGATGCAGCAGCAAATGGAACTTTGGGGCAAGTCGGTGTCGCAGTTTGCGGCTGCTCAGAAACCGGCGCAGCAAGCTGAAGAGCCTGCAAAAGACCGCCGTTTCGCCAATCCGATGTGGGACAACAACCCCTATTTCGCCGCGGTGAAACAGCAATATCTGATGAATGCCGAGATGATCGAAAAGGCCGTATCCGAGGTTGAGGATATGGACGATCTCGATAAACGTCGTCTGGGTTTTTTCTCGAAACAGATCATCGACATGATGGCCCCGACCAATTTTCTTGCCACCAACCCGGATGCGTTGGAAAAGGCGGTTGAAACCGAAGGGCAATCGCTTTTGGACGGGCTTGAGAACCTGATTGCTGATCTTGAGGCCAATGACGGAGAGCTGATTGTCCGGCTGGCGGATGAATCCGCGTTTGAGATTGGTGGCAACATCGCCACCACGCCCGGTGACGTGATTTATCGCAACCGGATGATGGAACTGATCCAGTATCGTCCGACGACGGACAAGGTGCACGAAACACCGGTCATCCTGTTCCCGCCCTGGATTAACAAGTTCTATATCCTTGATCTTAAAGAGCAAAATAGCCTGATCAAATGGATAACTGAACAGGGGTATACCTTGTTTGTGGTCAGCTGGATCAACCCGGATGCCTCTTACGCCGAAACCGGAATGGAAGATTACATCGAAGACGGTTATCTCGCGGCGCTCCGCGAGGTTAAGGCGATATGCGGCGTTAGCCAAGTCAATGCGGTGGGCTATTGCATCGCCGGGACAACCCTGGCGATGACGCTTTCCCTGTTGAAGCAACGCGGCGACAAGTCGGTCAAATCGGCGACGTTTTTCACCGCATTGACGGATTTCTCGGATCAGGGTGAATTCACCCCGTTTCTGCAGAATGATTTCATCGACGGGATCGAAGAAGAAGTGGAAGAACAAGGGCTTTTGCGGTCCTTCATCATGGCCCGCACGTTTTCCTATCTGCGCTCAACCGACCTGATTTATACACCTGCAATTCGCAGTTACATGATGGGGCAAACCCCGCCTGCGTTTGATCTTTTGTTCTGGAACGGTGACGGGGCCAACCTGCCGGCCTTGATGGCTGTGCAATATCTGCGGAGCTTGTGTCAGAACAATGAATTTGCCCGGGACGGGATTGAATTGATGGGGCACACCCTGCGTTTGGACGAGGTGGATGTGCCATTATGTTCTATCGCCTGCGAGACGGATCACATTGCGCCTTGGGTCAATTGTTATCGCGGCGTGCAGCAGATGGGTGGGCGTTCGCGAACCTTTATCGTCACCCAATCGGGGCATATCGCCGGCATCGTCAATCCACCGAGCAAGAAGAAATATGGCCATTACACCAACGAAGATATGGCGCTTGACCCTGCCGACTGGCTGGAAAGTGCGGATTTCCATGAAGGGTCGTGGTGGCCGCGTTGGGAAGGGTGGTTGCGCAAGCGTTCGGGTAAGATGGTTGCAGCCCGCGCACCGGGTGATTCCAGCCATGAGGTGTTGGAGGCGGCTCCGGGGAGCTATGTGAAGGTTAAGGCAAACCGCTGATTTTGCTGGATATGTAAGATTAATGCTGCAATGCAGCAAGAAATCACTTGCAATGCTGCGGTGCAGAATACATATAAGCTTCAGACAACAAGCAAACCAACCTCCCCGGTTAACCTGAAGGACCACTGACATGGCCAAGACACCAGACTTCACCAAAGACATCAACGCCGCAATGAAAGATATCATGGGCGCATTCCCGGTCGACACCGCCGCGTTTGATGACGTGTATAAGAACACCGCATCGCTGAACGAAAAGCTGTCGGGCGTGGCGCTGGGCGCTGCCGAAAAATCCGCCGAGATTTCCAGCAAATGGGCCAACGAGACATTCGCCAAACTGGGCGACATGGCCAAAGCCAAAGCCGAGCCTGCCGATTACGCCAAAGCAATGACCGATTTCGCGTCGGCCTCTGCTGAAGTTGCCGCCGAGAACATGGCCGCATTTGCCGAGATCGCCAAGAAAGTCCAGATGGACACAGTTGAACTGATGATGTCGGCTGGCAAGGACGTGACCGAAGGCGCATCTGCTGCGGTCAAGAAAGCCACCAAAGACGTGACTGCTGCTGCCAAGAAAGCGGCATAAGGAAACGCTGATCGGCATCATTTCCTCCCGAATGGTGTTATCGCGCGGGGCGGGCCAATGGCCCGCCCCTTTTTTTTGGCATGTGCGGGCCAATGGCCTGCCCCTTTTTTGTTGGTGAAGCGGGATTACGTTTATCCCGGTGAAAAGGCAAACACCGGATACAGAACAGGTTGCGGACCAGGCTTGTCTGCATCACACTTGCGCCTAAAGCGCTTTGTGTTTGACTTGAATCACCCTGACTGGCGAACTTGGTTGTTTCACAAACCACTGCCTCGCCAGTCAGGGTGATGCAGTGTCTCAGACAAAACGCAAAGCACTGTAACGGAGGAAAAATTATGAAAAATGAAAAAATCGGTTTTGTCGGCGTGGGCCTGATGGGGCACGGAATGGCCAAAAACATCCACGCGGCGGGGTATCCGGTAAGTGTGATTGCCCATAACAACCGAAAACCGGTTGAAGATCTGGTCGCCTTGGGCGCGACTGAGGCCGCTACATTGGCAGAACTGGCCAGCGCATCTTCGATCATCCATATCTGTGCACCGGGATCGCCGCAGGTCGAAGCGATTGTCGAGGCGCTGATGCCAGCGATGCAGCCCGGTACGGTGATTGTCGATTGTTCCACCTCTGATCCCAATTCAACCGCCCGGCTTGCTGCGATGTTGGAGGCGGGTGGTTTTCACATGGCTGACGCCCCCCTCGGCGGCACGCCGGTTCAGGCCGAAGAAGGCAAACTTGCCACCATGGTTGGGGCCTCTGATGCCGTTTTCGAAAGGGTCAAACCGGTCATTTCGGCATGGGCCGGGGCGATTGTTCACATGGGGGCCAGCGGTGCCGGCCACAAAATGAAGCTTTTGAATAACTTTATCGCGATGGGCTATGGGGCATTGTATTCTGAGGCTCTGGCGCTTTCGGAAAAGGTTGGCATAACCACCACCCAATTCGATTCAGTTGTGCGGGGCAGTCGTATGGATTGCGGGTTTTACCAGACCTTCATGGGCTACGCGGTTGAAGGTAATCGCGACTCTCACAAATTTACGCTGGCCAACGCGCTGAAAGACATGCGGTATCTTGAGTCGATGGCTGACGGCGTATCGCTTGCCAATCCGGTCGGCAATGCGATCAAAAACAGTTTGGCTTTGGCGAACGCGGCCGGCGGAGACGGGCCCGAGGATTATGTTCCGCATCTTGTGGACTTTGTTGC
>DAOUQK010000106.1 GCA_030625695.1 Paracoccaceae bacterium
TGGCGTGCCAAAATCTGTCCCGGCCGAGGCCACCCGCCGCCGTATGATCTTTGTCGACGCCACCTGCCCGTTGGTCAGCAAGGTGCATATCGAGGCCCAGCGCCACGCCGACAAGGGCCTGCAAATCATCATGATCGGCCATAAGGGCCACCCGGAAACAATCGGCACCATGGGGCAGTTACCTGCCGGTGACGTCCTGCTGGTGGAAACCACCGATGACATCAAAACCATCCCGGTCCGTGACCCGACCCGCATCGCCTTTGTCACCCAAACCACCCTGAGTGTTGACGATACCGCCGATATCATCGCCGCCCTCAAATCCCGCTTTCCGGCAATCATCAGCCCACACAAAGAAGACATCTGCTATGCCACCACCAACCGCCAGGCAGCGGTGCGCGCCATTGCTCCAAAGGTTGACGCCATGTTGATTGTCGGCGCGCCTAATTCGTCCAATTCCCGTCGTCTGGTCGAGGTCGGAACCCGCGCCGGATGCGCCTATTCGCAATTGGTGCAACGCGCCACCGACATCGACTGGCACGCATTGACGGGCATCACAAGCCTGGGCGTTACCGCCGGCGCTTCGGCCCCTGAACTGCTGGTTAACGAAGTCATTGATGCCTTTCGAAGCCGGTTTGACGTGCAGCTGGAAGTGGTGGAAACCACCGTCGAAGACGTCGAATTCAAAGTGCCGCGCGTTTTGCGGCAGCCAGCGTAGAGGATTCCACCTTGCCAGACCCCGAAACCATCCGCGTCTATGACGCACGCGCCGCCGAATACGCTGCCGTAAATGTCAAAGAAAGCTCGTCTGATGCGACATTGACCGCTTTTATTGCGGCCTGCCCGCCCGGCGGTCATGTGCTCGACCTCGGCTGCGGCCCCGGCGCATCTGCGGCGGTGATGGCACAGGCCGGACTGACGGTAGATGCCACCGATGCCTCGGGCGAAATGGTGGCTCTGGCCGCCCGCCACCAGGGCGTAAACGCCTTTCAGGCCCTGTTCAGCGACATCACAGGGCACAATATTTATGACGGCATCTGGGCCAGCTTCTGTCTGCTGCACGCGCCGCGCGCGGATTTCCCTGATCACCTCGCGGCCTTGTACAAAGCCCTGAAACCGGGCGGGTCATTTTACATCGGCATGAAACTGGGCAGCGGTGAAGCGCGCGATTCCATCGGCCGACTTTACACCTACTACACCGCCGAAGAACTGGACGGTTACCTGACCCAAGCCGGGTTCAGCGATTTCGATCACCTCTATGGCACCTCCAAAGGGCTTGACGGTGAAATGGCCGATTACGTGGCAATCCTCGCCCATGGCTAAGCTGTTCGCCTATACCGATGGTGCCTGTTCCGGCAATCCCGGCCCCGGTGGCTGGGGCGTTCTAATGCGGGCGATGGACGACGGGAAAATCGTCAAGCAGCGCGAACTCAAAGGCGGCGAGGCGGATACAACCAACAACCGGATGGAGCTTTTGGCGGCGATCCACGCATTGGAAGTGTTAGGGCGACCGTCCACCATCACCATCGTCACCGATTCGGCCTATGTCAAAAACGGCGTCACCACCTGGATCCATGGCTGGAAGCGTAACGGTTGGCGGACGTCAGCCAAAAAGCCGGTGAAGAACGTCGAACTTTGGCAGCGACTTGACCTTGCTCAGGCGCGTCACACAGTGACGTTTGAATGGGTAAAGGGCCACGCTGGCCACGAAGAGAACGAACTGGCCGACGAATTGGCGCGCACGGGCATGCAACCGTTCAAGTAAACCGCGAAGAAAGCCCCCCCTTTGGGGCTTGATGAGCGGGCCCCTCAACCCTTCAGGGCTTTGCGGTGGGTAAACCACGCCCTCACAACCATCACTGCATAAGCAAAACAAAACACCGACAGGGTGATCCACGCATAGGTCCATAATGCGGCGGCCACAAATGCAAACCCCACCAGAAAGAACTTTACGTTGCCGCGCGATATGCGGATCGTCTTGAATGACCAGGTGGGAATATGGCTGATCATCAACAGGCCAATTACCACCACATACACCCCGTTCACCTCTGGCGGCAGCAACCTTGCGTCCTCAAACGCAAATGACAGGTACATCGGCAACATCACCAGCAACGCCCCAGCCGGGGCTGGCACACCAACAAAAAATTCGCTCGTGCTTTCTTCGGCTTCCTCGGACTTGCCGGCCACGTTGAACCGCGCCAGCCGAACCACACAGCACACCGCATAGACCAGTGCCGCAATCCAGCCTGCGCCGCGCACATCCTGCAAGGCCCAGAAATAAACTATCAACGCCGGGGCCACGCCAAAATTCAGGAAATCCGCCAGCGAATCCAATTCGGCCCCCATCTTGCTGTCGGCCCCCAGCAGCCTTGCCAACCGCCCATCCAGCCCATCCAGCACGCTCGCCACCAGAATCAATTGCACCGCCAGCAGGTAATGCCCCTGCACGCCGTAACGAATGGCCGTCAGCCCGGCGCAGATCGCGCCGATTGTCAGCATATTCGGCAACAGCTGAAATATCGCAAACTCGGATTTTGCTTTTTGGACCGGTTCACCCATGGCTCAGCCTGCTGCCTCGCTGTCAGATGCACCCAATTCTGCAAGCACGGTCTCACCGGCTATCATCGTCTGGCCAACGCTTACCAACGGTTCAACCCCGTCCGGCAGATACACATCAAGGCGAGAACCAAAGCGGATCAACCCAAACCGTTCACCTGTGCCCATCATCACACCCGGTTCAATGAAACATACGATCCGTCGCGCCACCAGACCGGCAATCTGCACCACCGCAAGATCGCGGCCATCCCGCATTTTGATCCGCAGCGAATTACGCTCGTTATCATCGCTTGCCTTATCCAGCTCAGCACTCAGAAACTTGCCCGGACGATAGGCGATCGCCGTGACTTCACCGGCAATCGGCACCCGGTTCACGTGGCAGTTGAACACGCTCATGAATACGCTGATGCGGGTCAGCGCTTCGTCCGGCATACCCAGTTCAGCAGGCGGTACCGCCGGTTCGATCAGGGATATAACCCCATCCGCCGGGCTGATCACCAGACCGTCGCGGGCCGGAGTCACCCGTTCCGGGTCGCGAAAGAAATAGTAGCACCAGATCGTCAGAACCACGCCGATCCAGCCCAGAAAGGACGCAATCCAGAACAGCACCAGCGTTATCGCGGCAAAGATCGCCACAAACCGGATGCCTTCCTTGTGCATCGGTTTGATAAAAGTTCCGAGCAAGTTCATGTCAGGTAATTCCAGATACTGTTGTCAGAGGGTGTCTTTTAGGCGCAATTCTGCGGAATAACAAAGGCAAACTGGTTAACCGCACGTTCACTTGCGCCCATAGGTCTGCCACAACCAGATCAACAACATTGCCCCCAGAACAGCACCAACAAATCCTGACATCCAGCCCATCACGGTCAATAACCCGCGAAGGATCAACCCGCCGATCAAGGCGCCGCCAATTCCGATGGCAATGGTTGTAACCAAATTGGCCTCGATTTTCATGAACCGCGTGGCCAGAAACCCGGCCGCAGCACCAATGATGATTAATGCGATGACGCCCATGATAACCCCCTATTTTCTACGCCAATGAAACGGCACGATAACCAACGCGCCAATCGACGACGCAATGGCATTGAGACCCGGTGAGCCAAAGCCGATGCCAAACATCAACCGCACGAAATAAAACAGGAACGCGCCACCGACGCAGATGATGATAGATTGCAGATAACCGTTGCTGGTGAACCGGGATTTCTCGGCGACATACCCAACGATGCCGGCAATCACCACGGTGCCCATGATGGTGGGAAACATTTCCGCCTCCTTAAAGCCGCGTACCCTTTACGAAATATTTATAATTTTGTGCCTTTCGGCACAGGCCAGCCACGCAGGAATGTAACCCGATCCTGCGCCCCTTTGCCAGCCCGTTGCAGCCGGGTCAGCCGTACTGCACCCGTGCCACACGCCACTGTTAACTCATTGTCCAACGTCACACCCGGCGCGCCCTGTTGATCCACCAATTGTGATCCCAGCAACTTCACCCGTTGGTCATTGAACATGCACCACGCCCCGGGAAAGGGCGAAAGCCCACGGATTTGCCTGTCTATGACCTTTGCGGGCCGGGTCCAGTCAATCTTTGCTTCGGCTTTGTCGATCTTGGCGGCATAAGTCACCCCCACGTCCGGTTGTGGCTTGGGTGTCAAAGTGCCGAGGGTATCCAACGCCTCGACAATCAAAGCAGCACCCATGGTCGACAGGCGATCATGCAACTCACCCGTGCACTCCTCCGCCCTAATGGGCGTCCTCGTGCACAGCAAGACCGGGCCGGTATCCAGACCGGCCTCCATTTGCATGATGCAAATGCCGGTGGTTTCATCCCCCGCCATGATGGCCCGGTGGATCGGGGCCGCTCCGCGCCAGCGGGGCAGTTCGCTGGCGTGGATATTAAGGCAGCCCAAGCGGGGCGCGTCGAGCACTGCCTGCGGCAGAATCAGACCGTAAGCCACCACTACAGCGATGTCGGCGTTGAGGGCGGCAAACGCTTCTGCCGCCTCCGGCGTCTTCAGAGATGTGGGATGGCGGACAAGTAGGCTCAGGCCTTCGGCCTTCGCCTGCACCGGAGAAGGGCGGGGTTTCTTGCCGCGCCCGGCGGGTCGGGGTGGTTGGCAATAGACGGCGACGATATCGTGGCCTGCCGCCACCAATGCGTCCAGCACCGGAACCGAAAAATCCGGGGTGCCCATGAACACCACTCTCATCGCTTTATCCCCGCCTTACGGACACGCCGCAGCAGCATATCGCGTTTCATCTTCGACAGGTTGTCGAAATACATCCGTCCGTTCAGATGGTCGATCTGATGCTGCACGCTGGTCGCCTCAAGCCCGACAAAGTCGCGGCGGTTAATCACGCCAGCCTCGTCCAGATACCGCACCGTCACCGCCCTTGGCCGTTTGATCAAAGCCGAAAATCCGGGCAAACAAGGGCTCGCCTCATCATGCTCGCGCAATTCGACCGACGCATGCAGGATCTCCGGGTTGGCCATCCGCACGGCACGCCCCCGTTCCTTTGACCCATCCACAACCGCCAGCCGCAGCATCACCCCGATCTGAGGTGCGCCAAGGCCAACGCCGGGCATGGCCTCCATCGTGTCGACCATATCCGCCCAGATGGCACGAATATCATCGGTGATCTTGTCAACCGGGGCCGCGATGGTCCGCAACCGCTTGTCCGGCCACATCAGAATGCTACGTGCGGCCACGCCTAACCCCGCGCCATTTCACGTTTCAGTTTTTGCATCTTACGGGTGATCATCTGACGCCTTAGCGGTTTGAGATAGTCAATGAACAGCTTGCCATCCAGATGGTCAATTTCGTGCTGAACACAAGTCGCCCACAGCTTGTCAAACACCTGTTGATGCGCCTTCCCGTCCCGGTCGATCCAGGCCACTTCCACCTCGGCGGGCCTTGTGACTTCGCCGTATTGTTCCGGGATCGACAGGCAACCTTCGTCGTAAACGTTTGTCTCATCCGACGTGGCAATGACGGTCGGGTTGAACATCACCATCGGTTGTGGCGCAGCACCTTCTTCCTTGACGCAATCCAGCACGATCAGCCGCGACAACACCCCGACCTGAGGCGCCGCCAGCCCGATGCCCGGTGCGTCATACATGGTTTCAAGCATATCATCCGCCAAAGATCGCAGCGCGTCCGATATATCATCAATCGGGGCGCAGGTCTTTTTCAGACGGGGGTCGGGGTGGATCAGGATGTTGCGTTTCATCTTTACCGGCATCATTTGTCGCGTTGCCCCGCATTTAGGCGATAACCCTGGCAGGGGCAATGTCTGCCCTTGCACCCGACGAATTTGAGGTTAGCTTGCCGACGAACAATTCTGGGGAAGACCATGAACTTTGACACGATTATTGACCGCTTTGGCACGGGTTCCACCAAATGGGACCTGATGGAGCATGTCTATGGCGTGCCTGCCGATGGTGGCCTGGCAATGTGGGTGGCCGACACGGATTTCCGCCCGCCTCAGGTGGTGCTGGACAAGATGCAGGGGCTGGTTGATCACGGCATCTTTGGCTATGTCGCACCGCAAAAGGACCTGCACGCCGCGATTGCCTGGTGGATGAAGACGCGGCATGACTGGCATGTGGACCCGGATTGGATTTTCACCACCACCGGGTTGGTCAATGCGATTGCTTTGTGCCTTGATACCTTTACCAAACCGGATGATGGCATTGTCCTGTTCACCCCGGTTTATCACAGCTTTGCCAAGGTGATCCGCGCTGCTGGTCGGCGGGTGGTTGAATGCCCTCTGGTCAACAACGATGGCCGCTATGAAATGGATTTCGACGCTTATGACGCACAGATGACCGGCTCTGAAAGCATGGTGATTCTGTGTTCGCCTCATAATCCGGGCGGGCGCGTCTGGACCCGCGCCGAATTGCAAGGCGTGGGTGACTTCTGCAAGCGGCATGATCTGAAACTGATCTCGGACGAAATTCATCACGATATCGTTTATGACGGGTATAAGCATCTTCCGATGACCGAGGCAGACCGCTCAGTCGTGGATAGGACAATCACCCTGACGGCACCCTCCAAAACGTTCAACATCGCCGGGCTGCACAACGGCAATGTGATCATCGAAGACGACGACCTGCGGGCACAGTTCGGCGCGCGGATGGCGGCGCTGGCGGTGGCTGGCAATACCTTTGGCCAGTACGCGGCCATGGCCGCCTATTCACCTGAAGGGGCGGAGTGGGTGGATGCGCAGATGGCCTATCTTGACCACAACCGTCAGATGTTCGATCGGGCCATAAACGGCATTCCCGGGCTGTCGTCGATGCCTTTGGAATCCACCTTTCTGGCCTGGGTTGATTTCTCGGGCACTGGGATGACGCAGGAAGAATTCACTTCGCGGGTCGAAAAGACCGCCAAGATCGCAGTGAACCACGGCGAGTCATTCGGGTCCGGCGGCGAGATGTTCTTGCGGTTCAATTTCGGCACGCAATCATCGCGAGTGGCCGAAGCCTGCGCGCGTTTGCAGTCGGCCTTTGGTGATTTGCAATAAGACTGGCCGATAACTTCTCAACAATCCGTAGGGTGGGTTTTTAACCCACCTTCCATCATGGGGAATAAGCCGGTCAGATGGGTTAAAAACCCATCCTACGACCCTCTTGCACCAGCCGAGTGAACGGGCGTTACTCCAACAACCCAATCGGCGCGTCAGCCTCGCGATAGAAATCAAGCGGGGCGTGATCCTGCGCGCTGGTGTTGCGTTTGAATTCGTAACACATCTCGCCTGCGTCCAACTCGGACGCGACGATCAGGCATTGGTAGATGTGACGCCCGCCGTCATAGATATCGACCAACCCTCGCATCACCGGCGCAGTGTCGGCCTCGACAGCAAAACCGTCTTTCCACAGACGAAGTACCGGGACGTACTCATCCCCGACCAACACCCGCAACCGGCTGGCTTTCTTCAACGCAGCAATCTGCGCGGCTTTCAGGCCCTCGCGGACCTCTTTGGACATATAAGTAGACATGGCAGCAACTCATTCCTGTGCAGAGACCTTCACACTGAACCGCGGCAGAAGAGAATCAAGCCCCCTGTTCAGCCCGTCCCACTCTAACCCAAAATCGTTGCGCAAAGGGTGCACATCGCTATCTTTTTTTGGTGTGCGCCCGTGCAGACAGGCTGCGCGCCAACAGCCATGGGGTTTTGCGCAATCTCGCTTATGGTGGGTTCAGGCACAAAAAGGAAACCCCGATGGGATTGTTGATTGACGGCAAATGGCACGACACCTGGTATGAAACCAAATCAACCGGCGGGGCCTTCAAGCGGGCCGATGCGCAGTTTCGAAACTGGATCACCGCCGATGGTGCGCCTGGGCCAAGTGGCGAGGGTGGGTTCAAGGCGGAACCGGGGCGGTATCATTTATATGTCAGCCTTGCCTGCCCCTGGGCGCACCGGGCGCTGATCTTTCGTGCTATCAAGGGGTTGGATAATATAATCGACGTCTCGGTTGTGCACCCGGATATGCTCTTGAACGGTTGGACGTTTGAAACGGACGACCACGGGGCCACTGGCGACACCCTGTTCAGATCACAGTTTGCCCATCAGATTTATTCCCGCGCTGATCCGGACTTTAGTGGCCGCGTGACGGTGCCGATCCTTTGGGACAAGGCACAGGGAACCATCGTATCCAACGAAAGTTCGGAAATCATCCGTATGTTCAATTCCGCCTTTGACGGGCTAACTGGCAACACGGACGATTATTGGCCCAAGGAACTGCGTAGCGAAATAGAAAAAATAAATTCCCGTATCTACGATACTGTCAACAATGGTGTCTATAAGTGCGGATTTTCCACCACCCAAGACGCTTATGATGCCGCTGTGAGGCCATTGTTTGACAGCCTCGACTGGCTCGAATCACATCTGGCGACGCGTCGCTATCTTATGGGCGACCAAATCACCGAAGCCGATTGGCGGCTGTTCACCACTCTGATCCGGTTTGATCCAGTCTACCATCTACATTTCAAATGTAACCACAAGCGGTTGGTTGATTATCCCAATCTTTGGGGCTTTACCCGTGAGCTTTATCAATGGTCAGGTGTCGCTGAAACTGTTGGGATGCAGCACATCGTGCGGCATTATCACTTTAGCCATGACAGCATTAATCCACACCGGATCATTCCGGTGAATCCAGATATCGACTACCTTGAACCGCATGGACGAGGCTAAGTTGTCGAGGCGTAATGTTCTACCATAGCCGCCAGATCTTCGGGCGGCGTGGCGCTTTGCACATAGGCGCAAGCATTAGAACTATGGGCAAAAATCGACCCGTCCGAGAAAAAACTGGTGTTGGTGACAAAGATCACCCGTGTGTCTGGCCTGCGGTAACTGGCAAAATCTGCGACAGCCAAAGCACTGCCTTCGTCCAGTACCAGATCAAGAACCATGATACGATAGTCGTTGTCGCATAAGGCAAGGGTCGCTTCCTCCTGGCTTTGGACCAGCGTGACGGACGCGCCCATCCTTTCCAGATGCCGCTGCCAAAGCGATCCAAGCTCTGGTTTGCTTTCTACGATCAAAACATTCATTTCACGATACCCGGCACGTCCCCTTGGTTCTGTTTGCGCTAGTCCCCGACACCAAGTGATGTGAATAAGATATTAATAACCTATTAATGAAATCCTAAGGCAAGTGGTCTAAAATTGGAATACTTGCTTATCGGACAATTTTCCGCTTGATACCGGACTTGCGGTCGTTGCCGGGATATCAAAGGACCACCGATGCGTTTACTATCTTCGTACCAATCACCACATTTCTGATGTTTCTTGTTCTGGCCATGCTTCTGGACGCAACATTGGGCGAGCCGTCATGGCTCTGGTCCCGTATTCCGCATCCGGCTGTTATCATGGGCCGTATGATCACCTGGCTGGATGACACCCTGAATACCGGTGCGTTCCTGCGTACCAAGGGCCTGGTGTTGGTGATGTTGCTAGTCGCGGCGGCACTACTGCTTGGGTGGGGGCTTACTCAAATAGGTCCGATTGCCGAAATCCTGTGTGCGGCAATTCTGATTGCCCAGCGATCATTGGTCGAACATGTCAGCGCCGTGGCAAATGCCCTGCGCCGGTCTCTGACCGAAGGTCGTCAAACGGTTGCCCATATTGTCAGTCGCGATTGCAGCGATATGACCACAAGCCAAGTGACCCGCGCTGCCGTTGAGAGCGCCTCGGAAAACCTTAGCGACGGAGTTATCGCTCCGCTGTTCTGGTTTGCCATTGCCGGGTTGCCGGGGTTACTGACCTACAAAATAATCAACACCGCCGACAGCATGATCGGTTATCGCACCGCGCGGTATGTTGAATTTGGTTGGGCCTCGGCCCGGCTTGATGATCTGCTAAACCTGATTCCTGCCCGCTTAACCGGCCTGATAATCGCCGCCCTGTCTGGCCAAATGCGTGAATGGTCCGCCATCACCGCCGATGCCCGGTCCCACCGTTCTCCAAACGCCGGCTGGCCCGAGGCAGCGATGGCGCGGGCGCTGAACATCGCCCTGGCTGGTCCGCGCAGTTACGATGGCAAGATGCAACAATTGGCCTGGGTCAATGGCAAGGCCCGTCAGGACATTGGCCCGGATGACATTGACAGCGCTGTAAACATGCTCTGGAAAACCTGGGGTCTGACCCTTATTGTTGCCATTGCTTTCACTACTGCCCAAACCTTACTCTGACAATTATCAAATTCAGGAT
>DAOUQK010000223.1 GCA_030625695.1 Paracoccaceae bacterium
GATTCCGCTGCACATGGACATCCGCAAGAACTCGGATTCCGGCACACCGGTCATGGTCAGTCAGGCCGAAGGGCCACATGCCGCGATCTATCGCAACATCGCGTTGAAGATCGCGACGCGGTTGTTTCCGGACGTGGATGAAGATTAAGACACGACAAGACCAGAAAGGCAAAACTTTCTGGTGGGCTCGGCAAGTTGGCAAATGTTCTACTCCCACAAAGGGTAGTGCCTACATGGACTAGTGCATCGCATCTGCCGGGGGACAGGCAGGTGCGATCCGACAAGGCTGGGCGCAAAAGTCATTGATTGAATTCTCGGATCAACTACGTTCTATTTACCTAGGCGACAGTAGAGGACGTTTTTGAAAGCATTCAGTATGTGGAAGTGGCTCCAAGAAAACTGGGAAAGGACCGTATTTAGCGCGGTTGGATTTGTGTTTCTCGCCTTCTCATTTAAGCACTTGTGGAATTCAGCAATTGCCAATGCATCGGCAACCTTTGCTATGGCCATTTTCTGCTTTATTTATTCGAATCTTGCTCGATTCAAGCGCTTCAAAGGACTGGGTTTTGAAGCAGAGCTTTGGGAGGATAAACAGCGTGAAGCAGCTGCGCTTATCGACCAACTGAGCGGCATAATCTCGATATATTCCCACGAAATAATGATGGCTCGCGTTATGATGAACCGATGGGGAGGAGGGGAAGGGGTTTGGAAATCGCATTGGGCATTGTTCGACAGATTGAATTCTGAGCATCGTGATTTCGGGCAAGAAATTGACCTTTCAGAACTGAAGACGGAACTGGACGCAGTATTTCTGTTTGATCTAGTTTCTCGTCCTTATGGTGAATTGCAGCGGGTTATTTCCGATGGGCATCAAAAAGCGCTGGTGATTATCAACAAAGAGCACGGTTCGCCGATCACGGATATCGAAGGCTATAACAAGAGATATTCTGAGCTTACCCAAGTTCTTACCGAATTTGAGCGCACTATCGATAACGCCAGAAAAAGCGACATTGCCGGTGATATACTAAGCTGGGCAGAAGATTCGAAAAAACGCCTGAAAAGCAATTTTGATATCGAGATAGAGTTCGATTCTGATGCAATCAAGAATCTCAAGATAATTTCCAAAGCTTCGCAACAGCGACCGATAGAAATTTCAGATCAACTTCTTTCTGTGGAAGACACTTCATAAATTGACAAGCCAGAAAAAAAGAAACGCCCCCGGTTTCCCGAGGGCGTTTCAATTCATGCCGTAGGGCGGGGTTAACCCCGCCGCCCCTCAGCCTTTTTCTTCGATGATCTCAACCATATGCGAAATCTTGTTGACCATACCGCGTACTGACGGTGTGTCCTCCAATTCGCGAGTCTTGTGCATCTTGTTCAGACCCAGACCGATCAGCGTAGCGCGCTGTTTGGCGGGGCGGCGGATCGGAGAACCGATCTGCTTGACGACGATTGTTTTTGCCATGATCCCGTTCCTTTACGCTTCAGCTTCGGCAGCTGGTTTGGGGGCTTCATCCCGCTTGGGCAGGATGTCGGCGACCTTTTTGCCACGACGCTGGGCAACCGAGCGCGGTGATTGCTCTTTCTTCAGGCCGTCCATGGTGGCGCGGATCATGTTGTCCGGGTTCTGCGAACCGATCGCCTTGGACACAACATCCTTGACGCCCAGCATCTCAAAAATCGCCCGCATCGGACCACCGGCAATGATACCAGTACCTTCCGGGGCTGAACGCATGACCACCTTGCCGGCGCCGTGACGGCCCTGCATGTCGTGATGCAACGTCCGGCCTTCGCGCAGTTGCACGCGCACGATGTTACGCTTGGCAGCTTCGGTTGCCTTACGGATCGCCTCGGGGACTTCCTTGGCTTTACCTTTGCCAAAGCCGACCCGGCCCTTTTGATCGCCGACCACGACCAAAGCAGCAAAGCCAAAACGCTTACCACCTTTTACGGTCTTGGACACGCGGTTGATTGCCACCAGACGGTCAGCAAATTCAGGAGTTTCGTCACGATCGCGACGGCCCCGTCCACGGTTGGTATCTCTTGCCATTTGGCAGTCCTTTATTTTCGGCGACATGCGCCTGATTGTTCAATCGCAGTGGGCTGAATGCCCCTCGATCATCGAGATGGGCGAACACCCACCTTCTTTGTCCACACGGCGGGGTGAACCCCGCCCTACAACTTTACGGTAGGCGGGGTTTACCCCGCCACGCCGTTATATCTTCAACCCGCCTTCACGGGCTGCTTCGGCCAATGCTTTGACCTTGCCATGGTACAAACGCCCACCACGGTCAAAGTATGCCTCGCTTACGCCGGCCTTCTTGGCCCGCTCAGCGATGGCTGCACCAATCTTGGTGGCGGCCTCAATGTTGTTTTTGCCGATCATCCCAAGATCACTTTCAAGCGATGAGGCGGACGCCAAAGTAACGCCCTTCACATCGTCGATCAACTGAACCGAGATGTTTTTGTTCGAGCGATGCACCGAAAGGCGAAGACGCCCTGCGTTGACCCGGCGAAGTTTGTTCCGGACGCGCAGGCGGCGCTTCAAGAACAGTTGTCTTTTGCTGGTTGCCATTTGTCTGGTCCTTACTTCTTCTTGCCTTCCTTACGGAAGATAAATTCACCTTTATAGCGGATGCCCTTGCCTTTATACGGCTCGGGCTTGCGCCACGCGCGGATGTCAGCAGCGACCTGGCCTACGGCCTGTTCGTCAATGCCTTCAACCTCGATGATTGTGGGTTTTGGCGCGGTCACTGTCACGCCCTCAGGCGCTGTGTATTCCACGTCATGCGACAGGCCAAGGTTCAGCTTCAGAACGCTGCCGTTCATCGCGGCACGATAACCAACACCGGTGATCTCAAGCTCTTTCTTGAAACCAGCGGTCACGCCAGTCACCAGATTGGCGACCATTGTCCGGCTCATACCCCATTGCTGACGGGCACGCTTAGAAGAACCGCGGGGTGTGATTTTGACGGTATTATCTTCCACCGTCATCGTCACATCATCCGTGGCGCTAAAGTTCCGGGTGCCTTTCGGCCCCTTCACTTCGATGGTCTGACCTGACACAGAGGCACTTACACCACTGGGCAGATCGACCGCTTTTTTACCAATACGAGACATATCAATCCCCCTAGAATACGGAGCAGAGCACTTCGCCGCCAACATTGGCCGCCCGTGCATTTGCATCCGACATCACCCCTTGTGGGGTAGAGACAATCGACACACCCAGACCCTGACGGATGCTTGGGATGTCCTTGACGCCCATGTAAACGCGCCGACCGGGCTTGGAAACCCGCTTCAACTCGCGAATAACAGGTTCGCCTTCGTAATACTTCAGGCTGATTTCGATAGCCGGGTGGCCGTCTTCACCAGTCATTTTCTCATAGCCACGGATATAGCCTTCGTCTGCCAGCACATCCAGAACCCATGCCCGCAGCTTGGAGCCTGGGGTCATGACAGTGGATTTGCCGCGCAACGACGAGTTGCGGATCCGGGTGAGCATATCTGCGATAGGATCAGTCATATCTTTCTCTCCCTTACCAGCTCGACTTGACCATGCCGGGGATCTGGCCTGCTGAGCCAAGGTCCCGCAGCGCGATCCGCGAAATTTTCAGTTTACGATAATAGGCGTGTGGACGCCCGGTGAGTTGACAACGGTTGTGCAAACGCACAGCCGAGCTGTTGCGCGGCAGTTTTGCCAGCTTCAGGGAGGCGCGAAAACGCTCTTCCATCGGCTTTTCCTGGTCGCTGACGATTGCCTTAAGTGCAGCCCGCTTGGCGGCATATTTCGCCACCAGCTTTTCGCGCTTAACTTCGCGTGCGATCATTGATTTTTTAGCCATATCTATTCCTTCCCGCGCTTATGAAGTGAAGGGCATGTTGAATTCTTTCAACAGTGCCTCACCTTCAGCATCAGTTTTCGCAGTGGTGGCGATGACGATGTCCATGCCCCAGCTTTCGTCGATCTTGTCGAAATCAATCTCAGGGAACACAAGCAGTTCCTTAAGGCCCATGGCATAGTTGCCCCGGCCATCAAATGATTTTGCCGAAATACCGCGAAAGTCCCGAATGCGGGGCATCGCAATAGTGATCAGACGATCAAGGAATTCATACATCCGTGCGCCGCGCAGCGTGACCTTGGTGCCCAGAGGCATCTCTTCACGAACCCGGAAACCAGCGATGGATTTCTTGGCAATGTTCACAACAGCCATCTGACCGGCGATTGTGCTAAGCTCGGAAACCGCCGACTTGATCTTCTTGCCGTCCCGGACGGTGGCAGCGCCACAGCCGATGTTCAGCACGATCTTGTCCAGACGCGGGATCATCATATCGTTCTTATAGCCAAACTGCTCTTTCAAAGCGGCACGGATACGGTCCTGATATTCTGTCTTGAGGCGCGGTGTGTATTCAGCAGTATCAAGCATCAATCACATCCCCCGTGGTTTTGGCAAAACGTACCTTTTTGTCGCCTTCCATGCGGAAACCAACGCGGGTGGCTTTGCCGTTTGCATCAACCATCGACAGATTGCTCAGGTCAATCGGCATCGCCTTGGGGATGCGACCGCCCTGGTCTGTCTGGGATTGACGGGTGTGGCGGATGGCGATGTTCACACCGTCAACCACGGCCTTGCCAGCGGACGGGCTGATGGAAGCGATTGTGCCTTCCTTGCCCTTGTCCTTGCCGGCCAGCACGACGACCTTGTCGCCTTTGCGCAGTTTAGCAGCCATGTTACAGAACCTCCGGCGCGAGCGAGATGATCTTCATAAAGTTCTTCGCGCGCAACTCACGAACCACTGGCCCAAAAATACGCGTGCCAAGTGGCTCATTCGCATTGTTAAGGATCACGGCGGCGTTGCTGTCAAAACGGATGGCGGTGCCATCTGCGCGACGAACGGCCTGAGCGGTGCGTACAACGACAGCCTTACGGACATCGCCTTTTTTCACGCGGCCGCGTGGGATGGCTTCCTTGACCGACACGACAATAACGTCGCCGACGGATGCGTATCTACGCTTGGAACCACCCAAAACCTTAATGCACTGAACACGGCGTGCGCCGCTGTTGTCAGCAACATCGAGATTGGTCTGCATCTGAATCATTAGATATCTCCCGACCTTTGAGGACTATTGCCTCAGGGTTTCGATTAAACTGTTTGGTCTGTGGGCTTACGCCTCCAGAACCTCCCAGCGTTTTGTCTTGGATCGTGGTGCGCATTCAATGATGCGAACCATGTCACCCACCTTAAAGGTGTTCTTCTCATCGTGGGCCCGATATTTCTTGGACTTACGAATGGTCTTTTTCAGAACCGGATGGGTAAAGCGACGCTCGACCGATACGGTGACTGTCTGTTCATTGGCATTGCTTGTCACAGTGCCGGTAAGAATACGTTTGGGCATACTACTGGCTCCTATTCCGCGCTAGCTTCAGAAGCCGCGGCAGCGGCCTTCTGGTTCAATATGGTCTTGACCCGCGCTGCATTGCGCCGCGCTGCCTTGATACCGGATGTGCTTTCCATATTCCCGGTCGCCTGCTGAAAGCGCAGATTAAAGCTCTCTTTCTTCAGGTTTTCCAGTTCTTCCCGGAGCTGATCCGGGGTCTTGTCGTGCAGTTCCTTGGCGTTCATGCGCCTATTCCTTTCAACATCACTGGCAAGCCCCCTAAAAGGGTCACCCTGATTCCAGTGGAGTTCGTGGTGAAGATGGTCCCATACCCCCATGAAACTGGCTTGGCAACCTCTTTGTTACAGGCAAGGCCATCAATTTCACCGTAGGGCGGGGTTCACCCCGCCGCCGCCTTTACCGTAGGGCGGGGTTCACCCCGCCTAACGCTCAGCAATAGAACCTCACCGGGTGCGGCCCGCAGGAAATAAAGGATTTCCCGCTACACCGCACTGTCGTCATCACCCAGTTTGGGTTATGACGCGGTATGTCACAAATCGAATCCCTCTTCGTCACCCGCCTCTACCGCGCCGCCTTGTCCGAAAAAGGCGCAAACGTGGATACGGCCGAACTCGAAACCTCCTGCTGGTCCATCGCCGAAGATGACGAAGCCGGTCAGGAATGGTGCGACCAGAACGACTATGCGGGCTACACTTCTTATGCTTCGCTCGACGACCTGCCCTGGCGCTTTCCGATCTTTGCCGATCTGGTCAAACAACTCGACAAACACGTCGCCACTTTTGTCGATGACCTCGCCTTTGATCTTGACGGGCGCAAGGTTGAACTGAATGCCCTGTGGATCAACATCCTCCCCCAAGGCGGCATCCATACCTCTCACATCCACCCGCACAGCGTTATCAGCGGCACCACTTATGTAACCATGCCCGAAGGCGCCAG
>DAOUQK010000224.1 GCA_030625695.1 Paracoccaceae bacterium
GACGTGATGGCCTCCAAACACCTGCGCGGTGATTTCAACTATGCCTGGCCCACAGCGGAAATCGCCGTCATGGGCGCCAAGGGCGCGACCGAGATTATCCACCGCGCCGACCTGGGCGACGCCGACAAAATTGCCGCCCACACGGCAGATTACGAGGATCGCTTCGCCAATCCGTTTGTCGCCGCCGAACGCGGTTTCATCGACGAAGTGATCATGCCGCATTCAACCCGGATGCGGGTCAGCCGGGCGTTTGCCTCACTGCGCGGCAAACAGCTAAAAAACCCGTGGAAAAAACACGACAATATCCCGTTGTGACGTAGGGCGGGGTTCACCCCGCCACTCCCAACGGCGGGGTGAACCCCGCCCTACAGAGGAAATCGTAAAATGACTGAACTCTACAAAAATCAATCCTTCACAATCTCCCACGCCGACGATTCCCCCTTCGTCGGCGACGGGTTGCGCGCGTTCTTTGAATACCGCGACCTTGGCATCAAAACGGCCACCACCAACCAATTCGGCGCAAACGTAATCCGCGCCGTTCCGGGCATGGACAGCCCCGGCACCTGGCACACTCACGACCTCGGGTTTCAGATGGTCTATGTGACCAAAGGCTGGGTGGTGTTCGAATACGAAGGAGAAGGCGAACACATGCTGCGCACTGGCTCTTGCGTGTTGCAACCGCCCGACATCCGACACCGCGAAGTGCGCCACTCGGACGATATGGAACTGATCGAAATTACCTCGCCCGCAGAATTTACCACAAGCGACGCGGAATGACCGTAGGGCGGGGTTCACCCCGCCGCGCGCCCATAACAAACGTTAAGAAACCCTGAAATGGGCAATGTACAAAACGAACAATCCCCCGGTGAAAGGCGGTACAAAATGAACGATCTGATCGCAACTGCCGTGATTGCCGCCAATCTCACCTTGGTGCCGGGAACGGCTATGGCCGAGACAATGATCACCGTTCCGTCCGGCCAACCCCTGACACTGGGCGAAGTTCTGATCGATGACACCCAGGGCGAAGACTGGATCAGGTTCCGTTTTATTGCCTCGGAAATTGGCGACGCAGGCGTGAACTATGAACAGGCGGCACCGGATATGGACTTTCTTTGCCAGCATCTGGCGCTGCCTTATCTGGCCGAATATGGGCTGACATCCCCCCGCATAATTATCTCACTTTCAAGCCGGATGGTGGAATTTGGCAAATCCACCCCCGACGTTACCCAATATTTCGAGGCCTATCGCCCCGAAAACAACACCTGTATCTGGGAGGCTTTTTGATGCTACCACTATATGTTGCGACGCTCCATGGCGGGGCTAAGAGGTTTGAGGCTTTGGAGTCACAGGCCCGCCACTTACATCAACTTACGTATTATTTCAGGGGGTTGCAGGCTATGCTTAATCCAGGTCGCACTAAGGCGGCTGTTACGTTGAGGTTAAGGCAGGCGAGGCACAAGTGCTTCGTTGGTCTTGTTCATGCAAACAGGAGAAAAGAATGGCAAAACGCATTCAATTCCTCGCACTGGTTGGCTTTGTCGCCACCGTTGCCGCGTGCGGCAATAGCGGTCAGGAAGAATTTGTCGTGGTCGAACCGATTTCGGTCGAACCAGTTTATACTGGCAAATACAAGTAATATAATCAAGGGGTTGGCCAAATGGCCAACCCCACCTCGCCGCCTTTCAAACCGGGGGGCGCAGACATGCTGAAGCATCGCGGCTTTCCCGGTCGCCTTTCCGGCACCGATCATCAATTCACCATCAGGCGGGCCAACCCGCGCGGGATCACGCCAATCACCCGGCGCGAACGTTTTGCCGACCGCAGGCCGGGCGACCGGCGTGCGGATACAGGATTTATGGCCGCCTTGTGGGCGCAGTTTGGCGACCAACCGTTTGAACGGGGCAATCTGGATGCCGGGCGGCTGAGCTGGTTGTTTGGCCGTGAAGTAGTGGCGGCAGAAGATCCTTTTGATCCAACCAGTTACGAGGCCCTGCTGAAAATCGAAAAGACCGCAGCAACTGCGGCCTTCCCGGATGTTTTCGAGGGAGAAAACTAAGTGCGCCCGGCGTTTGACCTGAACCACAATTCATCCAAAGGGTGGGTAAATTGTGCTGCTTGTTATTCAGGTCAAACTCAGAGCGTTGATACAGCCCGGGCAGTTACTGCTATGCCCGGGCCTGGTCTTGTTGCGCCCGATGAAATGCGAAACAAAACCGAGGGTCCTTCAGAACCTGAACTGACCGGAAAACTGGATCCGGTCGGCGTCAAATTCCACACCATTGCCCTGCGTGCGGGTGCCGGTGAAGTATTCCAACCCGAACGAGACCTTCTCGGTAACCTTATAGATCGCCGTCAGGTGGATCGTTTCCAACTCCTGCACACCGAGTGCCGTCGAGCGGTCAAGTTCGGTCAGACCATAAGCCGCAGAAACGACAAACTGATCACCGATGTCCTGACTGATGCCGACGGTGATGCCGTCAGCGCCAATTTCGCCCAGACCATCAACCTGTGTGGGGCCGGCAAGGCCAAACACCATCAAATCCGAGTTGGCGTCGCCGGTGGTATAGTTGGCCATGATCGTGCCGCCCTGCCAGGGCGAGACGCTGCCACCGATGCTGACACCCCAGCTGTCCACGTCCACACCGGCAACGGCGATATCACGGATGACCCCGGATATCCGAACCGTGCCAATGCCAAAGCCGTATTTCGCAGCAGCCGTGATCGACGGCCCCCCGGTCACGTCGGAGTCACCTGTGCAAGACCGCGCGTGATCGAAATGGCGCAATGCATTGTTTGGCCGTTACCCCGCGGTCGCCTGTTTGTGAAAAGGCGGCCTAGGGTGTTGGAAATTCGATATAAAAACCGCCTAATATTATTGCGCAGATCACAACGCGCCAAAGCTGTTACTGGATTCGTTGGTCAATCGGGCCGTTTGACGCGCGCAGTTGTGACATTCTTTCGACACATCCGCAGACAAATTTGGGGCGCTAGGGACTATTGTTTAGGCATGATCTTGCGAGGGCCGAAAGAATCTCGGCGCAATGCTGCTCAATTTGATGATTCTCACACTGCGGGCTTGGTCGGCGGGTCACAGTCGGGCAGTTTGATACAGGTGAAAGGTGGATACGACCAACCGGCTTTCGCATACCTACCAAATCCTACCCTACCCCTTGTCGGGCGGGCCCATGCATCGCGCGCAGGTCTGCCCGATTTTTTGTGTGTAAGCAATAAGTTGCCAGATCAGCAAGGTTTAGCGCACCTTTCGAATTTTGAGAATTCCTGCTTGCGGTGCGGGGCTGTTAAGGGCTTTGTGCCGCCATCCGGGACACACAAAAACCAAGGGTGGGCAGAATGCAGAAAATCAGGATATTTACCGCCATTGCGCTTTGCGCGGGTCTTGCCGGTTGTGGCGACACGACCGGAGAACAGGCGCTTTATGGTGCCGGAGCGGGGTACATTGGATCGTACCTTGTTAATGGCGACCCGTTTATTGGTGCGGCAGCCGGGGCTGCGGCCAACGTGCTTTATTGTCGGCAAGGCCCGGGTAACTGCGGTTAGGCCGCAGGCGCGACCACAAATTGTAACAGCACGGCCTTTTGTAAGGCCGAACACCCATGTGCAAAGAACCGTTCAGGCCGTTGGGCCTTGGGCGGTTTTTTGCGCTTCGTATCATCTCAATCCGAAGGACACACAATGTTCACTAAAATCCTGATCGCCAACCGGGGCGAGATCGCCTGCCGGGTAATCAAGACCGCCCAGAAAATGGGTATCAAAACCGTGGCAATCTATTCCGATGCGGACCGCGAGGCGTTGCATGTTAAAATGGCGGATGAGGCCATTCACATCGGCCCCCCCCCGGCCAACCAGTCATACATCGTTATCGACAAGGTGATGGACGCGGTGCGCCAATCAGGTGCGCAGGCGGTGCATCCCGGCTATGGTTTCCTGTCCGAGAACGCCAGGTTTGCTCAGGCTTTGGCGGCTGAAGGTGTCGCGTTTGTTGGCCCGCCGGTGGGGGCGATTGAAAAGATGGGTGACAAGATCACCAGCAAAAAGATCGCGCAGGACGCCGGGGTCAGTACGGTGCCTGGGTACATGGGTGAGATTGAGGACGCCGAAGAGGCGGTGAAGATTTCCAACGAGGTCGGCTATCCGGTGATGATCAAGGCCAGCGCCGGGGGCGGTGGCAAGGGCATGCGGGTGGCGTGGAATGATGACGAGGCGCGCGAGGGATTTCAAAGTTCCAAAAACGAGGCCGCCAGTAGTTTTGGCGATGACCGGATATTCATCGAGAAATTCATCACCCAGCCCCGGCATATCGAAATACAGGTGCTGTGTGACAGTCATGGCAACGGCATTTATCTGGGTGAGCGGGAATGTTCGATCCAGCGGCGCAATCAAAAGGTGGTGGAAGAGGCCCCAAGCCCGTTTCTGGACGAAGACACACGCCGCGCGATGGGCGAACAGGCGGTGATGCTGGCGCAGGCGGTTGACTATGCCAGTGCTGGAACGGTCGAATTCATCGTAGATGGTGAGCGCAATTTTTACTTTCTGGAAATGAACACGCGGTTACAGGTGGAACATCCGGTGACCGAACTGATCACCGGTGTTGATTTGGTAGAACAGATGTTGCGTGTGGCGAACGGAGAGAAACTGAGCATTCGTCAGGAGGATGTGAAGCTGAACGGTTGGGCGATTGAAAACCGTCTTTATGCCGAAGACCCGTATCGCGGGTTCCTGCCGTCGATTGGCCGGTTGACCCGGTATCGTCCGCCGGTGGAAATTGCCGAGGAAACCCACGTTGTGCGTAATGATACAGGCGTGTTCGAAGGCGGTGAGATTTCGATGTACTACGACCCGATGATTGCCAAGCTGTGCACCTGGGCCCCGACAAGGGCACAAGCGATTGAACATATGCGCCACGCGTTGGACGGGTTCGAGATGGAGGGGATTGGCCATAACCTGCCGTTCCTGTCGGCGGTGATGGATCATCCGGTGTTCATATCAGGCGAAATGACAACCGCCTTTATAGAAGAGCAGTTTCCCAATGGCTTTGAGGGGGTTGAGCTGCCCGACGCCGCCTTGCGCCGGATCGCCGCCAGTGCGGCCGCGATGCACCGGGTGGCGGAAATCCGGCGCACGCGGGTGTCTGGCCGGATGGACAACCACGAACGCCGGGTGGGCACCGAATGGGTGGTTTCGCTACAGGGGCAGGGGATGGCTGTGACCATTGACGCCGACCGGGATGGGTCAAACGTGACGTTCGAGGATGGCACGGTGATGCGTGTTGCCAGCGACTGGACCCCGGGGGATCAACTGGCGGTGTTGATGGTGGGCGGCGAGATGCTGATGCTGAAGGTCGGCAAGATCAGCGGCGGTTTTCGCATTCGCAGCCGGGGTGCGGACCTGAAGGTGCATGTGCGCACGTCGCGTCAGGCGGAATTGGCGGCTTTGATGCCGGAAAAACTCCCCCCCGATACGTCGAAATTCCTGCTGTGCCCGATGCCCGGGTTGATCGTCAAGGTCGATGTCGAGGCAGGGGATGAAGTGCAGGAAGGTCAGGCGCTGTGCACGGTCGAGGCGATGAAGATGGAAAACATCCTGCGGGCCGAGAAAAAGGGCGTGGTGGCCAAGGTCAACGCAAGTGCCGGGGATTCGCTGGCGGTGGATGATGTGATATTGGAGTTTGAATAGGGCGATGGTCCCAAGGTGGTTGCCTTACTTTCTACGACTGACGCCGGCCCTACCGTCCAGGGGGGCCGGGCTGGCGATACGTGTTGCTGTGGTGTCCGGTCTTTTGTCACTGGCCCTTTCGGGCTGCGTTCTTGACGACGAGGCGGCGGTGCGCCGCCAATTGGCGCAATGGGTGGCGCTGGGCGATACCATGTATTTCAAGTCGCAAAAGGAATGTACGGCGGGGCTGTTTCATACCAAGGCTGGAGCCGTCAAATCGGGGATCGGCAAGGTGCGCAGCATCAAAAACGCGCTGCGGGTTATCGACAAAGGTCGCGCAGTGGCGTTCCGGGTCGAAGGGATGACGCCGGGCGAGGTGCATAAACAGCTGGATCTGGCCAATCGTACCGTCGGCATTGGTATGCTGACATCAGGTCTGGGCGGGCGCAATTGTTTGACGTCCGCGTTACAGGATGAATTTGCTTTGGCCCTGCGGGGCAAGGATGTGATCGTGTTGTATGATCCGAATAACCACGCCTTTGCCCTATTTGAACGGGCGTCAAAACGGGTGTTTTATGCCCGGGGGGACGTAGGGTGAGTAGGGTTTCGTTGGGTTATTCTGTAGGTTTTGCGCGCCGCTCTTCAACCTCGCGCAGGCG
>DAOUQK010000216.1 GCA_030625695.1 Paracoccaceae bacterium
AATCGGCTATTCAAATGGCATAATGGTGCCTGCAGGCCAATTAATATTCGTTGCCGGGCAGGTTGGCTGGAACGAAAATCAGATATTTGATAGCGAAGATTTGGTTCCGCAATTTGAACAGGCGCTGAAAAATGTGGTGGCCGTTGTTACTGCGGGCGGCGCAAGCGTTGAAAATATTTGCCGCATGACAGCGTATTGTTGTGACAAACCCGCTTATCTGGCGGCACGCCCCCAGCTTGGCAAAATCTGGCGCGACATCATGGGAAAACATTTTCCCGCGATGAGTATGATCTTTGTATCCGACTTGCTGGATCACCCCGGTTTGATCGAACTGGAAGCAACTGCAGTGTTGCCCGCGAGTTAGGGCGGTATCAAATGATTAGCTGACAGGATCAGTGTTAGGCAAAACAAACTGACCTTCACGACGTGCAATCTGTTTCAACATAGTTGATATGGTGATCGCACCCAGCGTGGCCTGTTCGATGTCATCGATCTCGCACATGACATCAAATAAGGCCCATTCCACTGGGGTGGCCTTATTTTCATCCGACAGCCTGCAATTTCCCGAGGTATCTTCAAAAAGACTGATCACATCCAATAGGGTTGTCCGTCTGGCATTTCCACTAAAGCTATAACCGCCACCAACACCGCGGGTGGATTCGACCAACCCAGCCCGGCCCAACGTATGCATGACTTTTGACAGGTGGTGCGATGACACGCGGTACTTTTCACCGATCTCGGAAACGGATACTTGCCGGTCCGGGTTCGCGGCCAGTTCAATCAGGGCGTAAATTGCCAGTCGACTTGCTTTTTGCACTCTTTCATTCCTTTTCCTGCCTCACTCAAAAGGCTCGTCTTCTATGTCCATTTCAAGCTGGATATAAGGGCCGGCCACCATGCCTTCGCTGCGAAAAAAGGCCATGTGCAGCTGGTTTTGACGCGCCACCATGGTGCGCATTGTTCGGATTTCGGCAGATTTGAAGGCATCGGACATGGCCGTGAACAGGTGCTCTCCCACGCCTTGCTGTCTGGTTTCCGGCTCGACCGAAAAGGCAAATATCCAACCGCAGGGCTCGGACCCGAATTCCCAGCCGCGCACCTCTCCGACGATATATCCCAACAACGGAAACTCGGCAATTTCGTCGCCGGCATCAGCCACCAGAAAAAACCGCTCGTCCAGCCGTCTTGTGGCATAGCGTTCATAGATGTCGCGCCAATAATCCTGCTTGGCCGTGCCAGTCACCCGTGCATCCAGCGAAATAATGTGATCGAGGTCGCCGGAAACCGCCCTGCGGATGGCGATCTTGTCACCAAGTGGCGGTTCCATTTGCAGGCTCGGGTCGGTCATGATGGTTTTGTACTCTTGTTGCGACGTCGTGAAATCACGGCCCTGAAACCGAGTCCAGCCAAGACCTAACCCGGAAACACCATTTACCGCAACCTTATCGGGATTACCGCCTTCCTACTATACTTTGCCATAAACTGGTATTATAGTACCAGTATATTGCTTTGTACAGCCAATCTTGTGAAGGACCTGCCGGATGAAGAGGATTATCAGTCTGAAAGTCAACGGCAGCCCAGTCGAGGACGCGGTGAGCGACAACATGTTGCTGATCGACTATCTGCGTGATTCCAAAGGGCTGACCGGCGCGAAAAAGGGATGTGATGGCGGCGAATGCGGGGCTTGTATCGTGCTGGTGGATGGCCGCCCCCGCCCGTCCTGCATCACTCTGGTGGCCACGTGCGACGGCACCGAGATCGAGACCATCGAAGGTCAGGCGCAAAATGGGCGGCTGACCCCGCTACAACGCGCTTTTCACGAAAATCTGGGGGCGCAATGTGGGTTTTGCACGCCGGGCATGATCATGACCGCGACCAGCCTGCTGCGGGACAATCCCACCCCGGACGATGAACAGATCAAAGAGGCATTGGCCAATAACCTGTGCCGCTGCACCGGCTATGTCAAAATCATCAAATCTGTTCGCAGGGCGGCAGAAATGACCCAAGAGATGACAAAGGTGACATCGTGAATACCAAACTGCGCAACGGTGCTGCGGGCCAACCTCTGCCTCTGATCGACGGAATTGAAAAGGTCACGGGTCGCGCGGTTTTTACTGCCGATCTGGACGGCGCCGATTGCCTGACCGGGCGCATCCTGCGCTCGCCCGTCAGCCACGGGCGGATTGTGCGGATTGATGTCTCAAAGGCGCGGGAACTGGACGGGGTTGTGGCGATTGTCACTGGTACAGATTGCGCACTGACCTATGGCGTGATCCCGATTGCGATGAACGAATACCCGATGGCCCGCGACAAGGTGCGCTATCGCGGTGAACCCGTGGCGGCGGTTGCGGCGGTGGACGCGGCGACGGCTGAACGCGCACTTGAACTGATCGAACTTGAGATCGAAGAATTGCCCGCCAGCTTTACCGCTGCCGAGGCGCGCAAGGTCGAGGCCGGACAATTGCACGAGGGCAAACCGGGCAATCTGGAACGCGAGGTGCATCACGAATTTGGCAATGTGGCTGATGGGTTCGCCAAAGCGGCATTGGTCCACCAAGAAAGCTTTGACTGCGCCGAGATCAACCACGCGCAACTGGAACCCCACGCCGCCCTCGCCGAATATGACCCGGAACGCCACCGCCTGACAATGCACACGGTCTCTCAGGTGCCGTTTTATGTTCACCTGATGTTGGCGCGCTGCCTGGAAATGGAATCGTCGCAAATCCGTGTGGTAAAACCCTTTGTCGGTGGCGGGTTCGGCGCGCGCACCGAAACTCTGAACTTTGAAATAATCGTCGCCCTACTGGCGCGTGCTGCGGGCGGCAAGGTGATGATGCGGCTCACCCGCGAAGAATGTTTTCTGACCCATCGCGGGCGCCCCAACACCAAAGTCACCATGAAAATCGGCCTTGATAGGGCTGGCAGGATCACAGCCGTTGAATGCGAAGCAGTGATGGCAGGCGGGGCTTATGCCGGCTACGGGCTGGTGACGATCCTTTATGCCGGGGCGCTGTTGCACGGCATTTACCAGCTACCAAGCGTCAAATTTGACGGTTATCGCGTCTATACCAACACGCCCCCTTGCGGCGCGATGCGCGGCCACGGCACGGTCGATGTGCGCCACGCGTTTGAATGTATCCTTGACCGCATGGCGCGTGAAATGGGGCTTGATCCGTTTGAGGTACGGCGCGCCAACCTGCTTGAGGCGCCGATGTATACCGCCAACGGGCTGATGGTGAATTCTTATGGACTGGCAGAGTGTCTGGACAAGGTACAAACCGCCAGCGACTGGCATGACCGGCGGGGTCGGCTGGCGTCAGGTCAGGAGTCACGGCAGGGGTCACGGCGTGGCTTGGGCATGGCCTGTTCGCATTACGTCAGCGGGGCGGCCAAGCCGGTTCACTGGACGGGTGAACCTCATGCGGTGGTGTCGATGAAGCTTGATTTCGACGGCTCGGTGACGGTGTTGACGGGGGCGTCAGATATCGGTCAGGGGTCATCCACCATCGTCGCCATTGCCGCCGCCGAGATCCTGAGCATCGACATTGGCCGGGTACGGGTGGTGACCAACGACAGTGTTATCACCCCCAAAGACAACGGATCTTATTCCAGTCGGGTGACGTTTATGGTCGGAAATGCGGCGATCGAAGCCGCCAAGGCATTGCGTGAAAAGCTGGTGAATGCAGCGGCAATTAAGCTTGAGGTCGCCGTTGAGGACATTGAATGCGAAGGCGAAAGTTTCTTTGTCAAAGGCGCAAACGCCGCCTCGCAATCGGTTCTGTCGTTTCAGGATGTGGCCATCGCCGCCTTGGCGTTAGAGGGCACAATCACCGTCAAGGGCACGTTCACCACGCCGGTGAAGGCGCAAGGCGGCAAACATCGCGGCGGGGCGGTTGGGTCAACCATGGGGTTTTCCTATGCCGCGCAGGTGGTCGAGGTCGAAGTGGACGTCGATACCGGACAGGTCCGCGTTGAAAAGGTGTGGGCGGCACTTGATTGCGGTTTTGCCATCAATCCGCTGGCCGTCGAAGGTCAGATCGAAGGCTCGGTCTGGATGGGGATGGGACAGGGGCTAAGCGAAGAAACCCACTATGTCGACGGGTTGCCCGCCCATGCCAGTTTCCTTGACTACCGGTTTCCGACTATTGCCGAATCCCCCGATATTGACGTGCAGATTGTCGAGAGCATTGACCCATTGGGCCCGTTTGGGGCCAAAGAGGCGGGCGAAGGCGCTTTGTCAGGCTTTCCGCCCGCATTGGTGAATGCGGTGGCCGATGCGGTCGGATTGGACGCAAATTTCCTGCCCCTGACGCCGGACCGGGTGCAGGCTGCGTTGATCAAACTGCGCAAGGCCGCGCGCCGAAAGGAGGCCGCATCATGAGTGAATTTCTACCCGACTTCCGGCTGGTCCGCCCACAATCGCTTGATCAGGCAATCACGGCGTTGCAATCCGAACCCGGGGCGCGGCTTTGCGCCGGGGGCACGGACATAATCGTCAATATGCGTCGTGGACTGGTTGAGGTGGAAACATTGGTCGACCTTTCCGGGATCGCCGACCTGAAAACCCTTGATCTGGACGGTAATGCCCTGCGGATCGGCGCCGGAGTGACCTTGCGCGAACTGGCGCAGCATCCCGGGCTGATTGGGCCATATCAGGCCATCGCGCAGGCCGCAGGTCTGGTCGCGGGGCCGGGGCACCGGCAGGTGGCGACGCTTGGCGGCAACCTGTGTCTCGACACCAGATGCCTATATTACAATCAAAGCCATTGGTGGCGAAAAGCCAACGATTTCTGCCTGAAATATCACGGCGACATCTGCCATGTGGCCCCCAAGGGAAACCGCTGCCGGGCCGCGTTCAGCGGCGATATGGCCCCTGCCCTGATGGTGCTTGATGCCTCGGTCGAAATCATCGGGCCAGACGGTGCAAGACGTGTGCCGTTGGCCAAGCTTTATCGCGAAGATGGCACTGACTTTCTGATGCTGAAGCCGGGTGAAATCCTGACCGCCGTGCATGTCCCGGTACAACGGGGTAAATCGACCTATGACAAAATCCGGGTGCGCGGCGCAGTTGATTTTCCACTGGCCGGGGTCGCTGTGGCCTGGCGTCAGGATGCGGATGGGGCGCACCTGTTCCAACTTGCCGTCACCGGCACCAACTCGATGCCGATCAACGTGGACATTCCCGCCCCTCTGGGCAAGGATGAAGACCCGGACCCCTATTTTGCAACCCTGGAGAAGCTGGTGCAAAAAGCCGTCTCGCCTCAGCGGACCTCAACCATCGCGCCGCATTACCGCCGCTTGTCGGTCTCGGCCCTTGCCAGCCGACTGGCCCGCGCACTGATATGAGCACGGATTTTCCGGGCACTTACTGGGTGGAACAGGACGGCTTGCATATCGACGTGCGGGGCCTTGGACCACCTGACCCGATGGTCGCAATACTTGGACATCTGGAAACGCCCGGCCAAACCGGGCCGGTCACCGTGCACCATGATCGCAACCCCATTTATCTGTTCCCCGAACTGGCCGAACACGGCTGGACCTCGCGGCAAATCCCCGGAGAGGAGGGCGAAGTTCGCCTGCTCCTGACCCTGCTGACATGAGCATGGCCGGGTCTTTTCTTGGCGGCGCAAAGAACCGCTTGTTACCCGCCTCGGTGCCATTTTCATTCTTCCTTGCGGCGTCTGGCTTTCATGTGCTGGCATGGGCCACCCTGTTTGCCGGGGCCTCAGAGGTTCCGGGATATGCCGGTGGCCCGGGCATGGTGCTTGCCTCTATTCACTTGCTGACCCTTGGGGTTCTGTCCCTGACAGCCATGGGGGCAAGTTATCAACTGTTACCGGTGGTGACGCGCCAGCCGCTGGTGCGGGTCTGGCCCACGCGTCTGAGCCTTGCCGCGATGATTTCCGGAATTCCCGTGTTAACAACGGGCATGGCATGGGCAAGCCCGCCGATCATGGCGATTGGCGGCGGGCTGGTTACCGCAGGGTTGATCCTGTTCGCGCTGCTCACCGCCCACAATCTGACCCGGGCGGGCAGCTTGCCGGTTGTGGCGGCGCACGGGTGGGGGGCTTTGATCGCATTGCTGGGATTGATGGCGATCGCATTGGCCCTGATCGGTGATTTCAGCCTAGGTTTTCTTGCCGATCATGCTGATCTTGCGCTTATTCACATGGTGCTGGGCGGGTTTGGATTTATGGGCCTTCTGGTCCTGGGTCTGAGTCTGGTGCTGATCCCGATGTTCGTTCTGTCACGGGCGCAACCTTCGCGGCTGGGTTGGGTGCAGCTGGTGATGACGGGTGCTGCACTTACCCTGTTCTCACTCGGCGTTTGGTTTGATGATCCGCGCCTGTCCTTGACTGCATTTGTTCCGGGAATCGCCGCCGTCGGGGTCTATTTCTGGCTGATGCGCGAAACACTCAGAACCAGTATGCGCAAACGGCTTGGCCTGTC
>DAOUQK010000269.1 GCA_030625695.1 Paracoccaceae bacterium
GTGGCGCAATTGCGCCAGACCCATCCGGATATCGAGGTGGTGCTGAAGGTCGGCAACCGTAACACCATCATTTCGGCGTTGGAGGATCGCGCCATTGATCTGGCCATCATGGGTCGTCCGCCCCGGATGCCGGCCGTGACGGCCTATGTGGTGGGCGACCATCCGCATGTTCTGGTGGTCCCACCCGGTCACCGGCTTTTATCAGTACCCCGCATTGACCCCGAAGATATACTGAACGAGCCGTTCATTCTGCGCGAACAGGGCTCGGGGACGCGGATTTTGTGCATGCGGTATCTTGACCGTATCGGCGGTGGGCAGCCGTATGAGGCGGTTGAGATGAGTTCAAATGAGACCATCAAACAGGCGGTGATTGCCGGGCTGGGCATTGCCATGTTGTCCTTTCACACGGTGACAGAAGAACTGCGTTCGGGCCGGTTGATCACCCCGGTGGTCAAGGATCTGCCAATCATGCGCAGTTGGTTTGTGTTGCATCGTCAGGATCAGAACCTGCTGGGCGCTACCGAGCGGGTGTTGGAGTTTATCCGGGCACAGAAAGACGGTTTTTTGCCAAAGTTGTAAGGTTCCGCTGCAAAAAGCAGAGTTTTTGCCAGGAAATTGGCGGAAAATTAATCTTGATCGGGTGGTCTCGTAGCAGCTTTTGCACTCACGGGATTGCGTGCCAACGATGTCTACTCAACGCACTTTGCTATTGGCCGGGAAATACATCAAATCCAGGCACTTTCATCTGGCAGAGCAGGAATAGCCGCGTTCAATAAGTCGCCGCGCAAACAAAACCAATAGACGAGTTCGCTATATGAGGGCATCTCGCCTATTGGCTTTGCTCCCCAAAGGTGGGTCAATTTTAAATGCCAAAACCGGGTCAGTCTTAAACGCTCATTGACAGGCATCTCGACCCAAACTCGCAAATCTGTAACCATGGCTTTTCGAAAGGCCTTGTTCTTTGGCACATGATTTGATAGCGCTAACATAAATCAGCGGAGCGTGATTGCGCCTGTCGCTATGGGTCGTTCGTCTAAGGAAAAGGATTAAACAATATGTCACATAAAATAGCCCTCAACGGGTTTGGCCGCATCGGTCGCGGGATCCTGCGGTCTTTGGTCGAAAGCGGCAACCGTGATCTGGAAGTGGTCGCGATCAACGATCTTGGTACGCCCGAACAACTGGCGCATATGCTGCAGTATGACAGTGTGCACGGCGTGTTCAAAGCCGATATCAGCGCCGCGGACGACACAATAGAAGTGAACGGGCAGACCATCAGGGTCTCGGCGATCCGCGATCCCGACGCCCTTGACTGGCAAGGCGTGGATGTGGCGTTTGAATGCACGGGGCGGTTCAATTCACACGACCAGGCCGCGCGCCATCTAAAGAACGGATCACGCAAGGTTCTGGTGTCTGCCCCGACCAAAGGGGTGAAACATACGGTGGTTTATGGCGTTAATCATACTGATCTGACCGCTGAAGACATGGTTGTATCGAACGCCTCCTGCACCACCAATTGTCTTGCTCCGGTGGCGATGGTGCTGGACCAGGAATTTGGCATCAAGACCGGGTATATGACCACTGTACACGCCTATACCGGCAGCCAACCGACGCTGGACTCCCAAAATGATGACCCTTACCGGGGACGCGCTGCGGCCTTGTCGATGATCCCTACGACCACCGGTGCAACCCGCGCTTTGTCGCTGGTTTTGCCGCAACTTGAGGGCAAAATAGAAGGGTCGGCCATTCGCGTGCCAACCCCCAATGTCTCGGTGGTCGATCTTAGCTTTATGCCGGAACGCCCCGCCACGGTCGAGGCCGTCAACGCGGCGATGAAGGCGGCGGCAGAGGGGCCACTGAAGGGTGTGCTGTCGTACAGCGAACGACCTTTGGTGTCGATTGATTTCAACCACGACCCGCATTCGTCGTGTTTTGCCCCGGCCCAGACCGCAGTGACAAATCAGGGCATGGTCCGGGTGTTAAGTTGGTATGACAATGAATGGGGCTTTGCCAACAGAATGATAGACACCGGGACTTATTTGGCCAATCTATGAAGCAGGGCCATCTTGGTGCCCCGGTCTGATAAGGGCACCCAATAATGACCCTGTGTTGCGGCGAAGCCCTGATCGACATGATCCCTGTGTCCGCCGTCAACGGAACGCAGGGATTTACCCCCTGCAATGGCGGGGCCGCATTGAACACTGCCATCACCCTCGCCCGGATGGGCGCATCAGCAGGCCTATTGGCAGGTCTTTCACGTGACCCGTTTGGTCGCCAGATCGTTGCGGCGCTGGACGCGGCCGGGGTTGATCGCACGCGGGTCGTCACAACGGGCCGCCCGATAACACTGGCGTTTGTGCATCTGGATGGGGGCGAGGCCAGCTATACATTTTACGATTAAAACTCGGCCATGCGGATGATGACGCCGGACGATCTGCCGCCGCTCCCGGATCGTGTCAGATGTCTGTTGCTGGGCGGTATCAGCCTGTGCCACGCGCCCGGCGCGGATATGTTTGAGGCGTTGGGCAAACGGGCTGGCATCTGCCACATGCGGTAGCGTTTTTGGCTTGCGGTACTCAAAGCCCAGACGACGCAGTAGCTTCAGGCTGCCCGAGTGGGAATGTCGCAGGCCGAATTCCGCCACGATGTGCGCTCTGACCTCGCTCGCCGAGCGGCAAAACGACCTTCAAGCCAGGCGCACAAATTGGCCTCCTGATCCACTGTCAGGCGCGAATGGCCACCCTGCCAGCCATCAAGGGCAAGAGCGTCCCAGCCATCCTGCTGATATGCCTTATACCAGCCCCGGATCGTATCATCGTCGAGATAGAGAAATTCGGCAATTTGAATGCAGGCCTTGCCTTTGTCCAAAAGCAAAATTGTATTCGTTCGACGTGCAATTCCATGATCTTCGCGCTGACGGCGAACGCAGCGCTCAAGCTCAAGTCGTTCTTCGAGTCTTCAAGGACACGGTGTATATCAGGGAATTTGAAGCCGAGCTGGTTAGCTCAGGACTGGAAGCACTGCCACGTATTCCTTGCAATCGATTAAAAAAGAGAAACTTGAGTTTCACCTCGGTCGTACTATCATCCCGCCCATCAACGAGTGGTCGCTTGAATGCATCGTGCCAGACGCATTCAAATAGTGTCGTGTCCTCGCACCTGCAAAATCAATCCGTTGGATCCGATTGCAAGCTGCTTGTTACCACGCGTCAGCGTATCGCGGCCCTGGCATTCCCGGGCCTGCCGCTGAAAGTGCGCGGTCAATCTCGTCGCGTGTCGCCGCCGGATCAATAACCGCATCAAATTCAAGAAGGCTGGCGGCATTCAGCGCCTTGCCCCGCTCATATAGTTCGTCAACGAGGCGCTGGTACTCGCGCTCGCGCTCAGCCAGGTCATCTATGGCCGCGAGGTGCGCGCGATGACCGAGTTTTACAGCACCTTCGAGTCCCATGGGACCAACTTCGCCGGTTGGCCACGCACAACAGTATTGCGGTCGGTCAAATCCACCACCCGCCATTGCCATTGCACCCAAGCCATATGCCTTGCGCAAGATAACAGTCACAAGCGGTTGCCCGAAATGTGCGCCTGCCAGGAACAAACGGGAGATGTGGGCGACTTGCCCGGTTTCTTCCACTGCCGGTCCGACCATGAAGCCCGGCGTGTCGCAAAGTGTAACAACCGGAATGCCCCAAGCATCGCAAAGCTGCAAAAACCGCGCCCCCTTGTCCCCGGCCTCGGCGTCGATGGCGCCGCCCAGATGCAGCGGGTTGTTGGCAAGCAGGCCAACGGCCCGGCCTCGGATCCGGGCGAAACCGGTGATCATGCCAATGCCGAAACTGCGGCGAAGTTCGAGGAAGGTGTCGGGATCAACCAGAGCCTGTACAGCCGCGCGCATGTCATACGCCCGTGTCCGGTCAACGGGAACAATCGACCGCAGTGCCTCAGCTGCGTTTTCGGTGCTTTCCGTCGCCTTGATGGTTGATGGCAGGCTTAGCAGCGATTTCGCCGCGGCCACGGCAGTTGCTTCGTCTTTGGTCAGCAGATCAATGACACCGTTTTTAACCTGCACCTCGGACGGGCCAATCTCGGTCGCTTTCACCACACCCAGACCACCACCTTCGATCATTGCCGGCCCACCCATGCCGATCCAGCTCTTCTCGGCGGCAATCCGAACATCGCACACCCCGAAAAGAGCTGCATTCCCGGCGAAACAATATCCCGAGACAATCCCGATCTTCGGCCCCTTGTGGGCGGCAAAGTGGCGGAACGAGGTGACATTCAGCCAGGCGGCCATCACCAGTGCCACATCGTAATCATTCGGCCGCCCGCCACCTCCTTCGGCGAACAGCACGATGGGCAGGTTGTCGCGTCCTGCCACGTCGATCAGCCGATCCATCTTGCGGTGATGGTTAAAGCCTTGCGTCCCGGCCAGCACCATATAGTCGACCGCCATAGCCGCGACGGCCCGACCACCGACCGTACCGATACCGCAAATAATACCGTCACCCTGGGTACGCGCCTGCAATTCGGATAACGGTCTTCGCGCGCGCTGCGCCGACACTGCGAGCGCGCCGTATTCAGTGAAGGAACCCGTGTCGAACAGATCTTCTATATTCTCGCGCGCGGTGCGAAAGCCCTTCTCGTGACGCTTCGCCACTGCGTCAGGCCGTGCGCTGCCGGAAAGCAGAGCCATTCGGGATTTAAACTCAGCAAAATCGGCACGCGCTTCTTCGATCTCATTGACTATTGTGGTGCTGACATCGCAGGGCTGAAGCGTCAGCAGAGATTCGCCTCCATGCAATTCATCACCTTCCGAGACATGTACCGCCTTGACTACCGCGCTTTCCTCGGCCCGAATTTCATGGCGCATCTTCATCAATTCCGTTGCAATCAAAACAGTGCCTGCGGCAACTTTCTCTCCGGCTGCAACATGAATCTCGGCCACGATGGCAGCACCTTCAGCCCTGATGATTGTCATGAAACCCCCCTTGTTTACGGTTCTGACATCCAGACAATAGCACCTAAATGACCGGGACAATGGTGCGCGCGATAGCTATGCAAATCAACCAGGGTTTTCTGGGCCAAACCCACGGGCGATATAATCAAAGGGGCTGTCCATGATAACCACTAATGGGGTTATCATGGGACGTATGAGAAAGAGTCGTTTAAGCAAGCATAAACATTCTCGGACGACCATAGCTGTTCAGGCTCAGGCGGTGTTGTTCCCGGATGTGGGCCAGCA
>DAOUQK010000328.1 GCA_030625695.1 Paracoccaceae bacterium
CGGTTTCTGACCCGCGCCGGGTTTGAAGAAACCGGCCTGTCAGCGTTGATCCAGGGGGCTGTGCAATTGGCGGGCAACAACGACTTATCGTCCCTGCACATCACCTTTTGCACGCAGGACGAAGCTGGGGCTGGACAGGACTTTGGCCTGCTGCGGCGCACCACACAACAGTTTCATTGGCAAAACCGAGGCTACAAGGATTTCGACGGTTTCCTCGCCAGCCTGTCCTCGCGCAAGCGCAAGAACATTCGCAAGGAACGCGCAGCTGCGAACGGGTTTGGGGGCACCATCCAAACCTTTACAGGCGATCAAATTCTCCCGGAGCATTGGGACGCGTTCTGGGTGTTTTATCAGGACACAGGCGCGCGCAAATGGGGAACACCGTACCTCACGCGGGAATTCTTTGATCAGGCACAGGCGCATTTGCGCGACGACATCATTCTGGTTCTGGCGGAACGGGACGGGCGCTGGGTGGCCGGTGCGCTGAATTTCATAGGCCGTTCTTCGCTTTATGGGCGGTATTGGGGGTGTATCGAACATCATCCCTGCCTGCATTTCGAACTGTGCTATTATCGCGCCATCGAATTGGCGATTGCGCATGGGCTGGCCCGGGTCGAGGCCGGGGCGCAGGGCGAACACAAACTTGCGCGCGGTTATTTGCCGGTTGAAACCCATTCGCTGCACTGGATAAGAGAGCCAGGGTTCAGCGATGCGATTGCCCAGTATCTGCGGGCAGAATCGGCGGCAGTGGCTGAAGAGATCGAAGTGCTGACTGAATACGGACCGTTCCGCAACGAACAGGCAGAGGAAACCGAATGAACGATCAATTATCCGATGAGGCCCGCAAACTATTGCTGGAACCACTGCTGGCAAACGGCTGGGTCGAGGTCGAAGGGCGTGATGCCATCACCAAAATGTTTGAGTTCCGGAATTTTGTCGAAGCGTTCGGCTGGATGACCCGGGTGGCCCTTTGGTCAGAGAAATGGAATCATCACCCGGAATGGCACAACGTCTATAACACCGTTGAGGTGGTGCTGATCACCCATGATCTGGACGGGTTCAGCGCGCTGGATGCCAAACTGGCCCGCAAGATGGACGGTTTAGTATAGTAGAGGTGGCAGTTGCCGTCATGCGTAGGATGAGTTTTCAACCCATCTTTGCCGGGATGATCGACCAGAAAGGTGGGTTGAAAACCCACCCTACGACTGATTGACAGGCTTGGGCACCCGTGGGGCGGCCCTACATCAGGTCCAGCAACCCTTCGCCCGCGGAAATCTCACACTCGCGCGGTGATCTTTCTTCGTTCAGCAGCACCACAACCCCGTCTTCGACCAACATCGCATAGCGCTTAGAACGGGCAATCAACCCCGTCGGCGGCGCATCAAAGCGCATGCCAATGGCCGTTGTAAACGTGCATTCAGCGTCCGATCACATGGTGATACCAGCCTTGGTCGCCCCTGTAACGTCGCCCCACGTGTACATCACGAAGGGGTCGTTAACGGACACGCAGATGATTTCCTCAACACCCTTGGTCTCAAACCGGGCCTTGGTGCGGATGAAGCTGGGCACATGTGCTGAATGACAGGTCGGAGTGAAAGCACCGGGCACGGCGAAAATGACCACGAGGCGTCCGTCCGTCTTGTCCGCCAGCGATACAGGCTTGGGGCCACCGACCCCCATCTGAACCAATGTGACATCCGGCAGCTTGTCCCCTGTCGAAATTGTCATGCCGATACTCCCTTTGGAATTGTCGTTGTATGTCGGATAAATATAGGGTCGTTACATGGATTGATGAATACTTGCTAAGAGGGAAATCTCATATGCCTCATTTTGTGGTGATTGGCGCCGGTCAGGCCGGGGCGGCATTGGTGGCGCAATTGCGCAAAGACGGGTTCGACGGTGACATCACTCTGATCGGGTCCGAGCCGTATTTGCCGTATCAGCGCCCGCCGTTGTCCAAGGCCTATCTGCTGGGCGAGATGGAGCTGGAACGGATGTTCCTGCGGCCGCTGAAATTCTACATCGACAACGACATCAAGCTGATCCTGGGGCAGGAGGTTGGTGATATCGACGTTGAGGCCCGAACCTTTTCCATTGCCGGGATACCGCTGAGTTATGACCAGCTTGCCCTGACCACCGGGTCGGTGCCCAATCGCCTGCCTGCCGCGATTGGCGGTGATTTGACCGGCGTGCACGTGGTGCGCGGGTTGGCAGATGTGGATGCGATGGCCCCTGCCGTTGTGAAAGGCGCGCGCGCCCTGATCGTCGGTGGTGGCTATATCGGGCTTGAGGCCGCGGCAGTGGCGGCCAAAAAGGGTGTGCAGGTGACATTGGTTGAAATGTCCGAACGCATCCTGCAACGGGTCGCGGCCCCCGAAACCAGTGATTATTTCCGGGCTTTGCATCAGGGGCACGGCGTCGATATCCGCGAAGGCATCGGTTTGCAGAAACTTGTGGGGCTGGACGGGCAGGTGACCGGAACCGTTCTGAGCGATGGCAGCGAACTTGAGGTCGATTTTGTTGTGGTGGGCGTGGGCATTACCCCGTCGACTGCGTTGGCCAAAGCGGCAGGCCTGACCCTGAACAATGGTATCGAGGTGGATGCGATGGGGCACACGTCGGACCCGTCGATCTGGGCCGCCGGTGATTGTGCATCCTTCCCCCACAAGGGCGGGCGCATCCGGTTGGAAAGCGTGCCAAACGCGATTGATCAGGCGGAATGCGTGGCGCGTAACATGATGGGTGGCGACGTTGCCTATGAAGCCAAGCCATGGTTCTGGTCGGATCAGTACGATGTGAAATTGCAGATTGCCGGGCTGAACGCTGGTTATACCAATGTCGTTGCGCGCCGGGGCGAGGGGCAATCAGCGTCGTTCTGGTACTATCAGGGCGACACATTGCTGGCGGTGGATGCGATGAACGATCCGCGCGCCTATATGGTTGGTAAACGCCTGATCGAAGCGGGAAAATCACCGGACAAGGGCGTGATCGGCGATACCTCTAGCGATCTCAAGGCGCTGCTGCGCCCATGAGGATTTTGGTGTGAGGATCATTGCCGGCCAGTTCCGGGGCCGAACCCTGGCTTCGGTCGGCAAGGGCGACAAGGGCGCGTATCTGCGCCCGACCACCGACCGGGTGCGCGAAAGCCTGTTCAGTGTGTTGATGCATCTGGATGTGATTAACGGCGCGCGGGTGCTGGACTTGTTTGCAGGCACCGGTGCGCTGGGACTCGAGGCACTGTCGCGCGGCGCCACGCATGTAACATTTGTTGATGACGGGCGGGTGGCAAACGGCTTGATCCGCGAGAATATCGCGCTGACCCGAAGTGGTGAACAGGTGCGTGTGATCAAACGGAATGTGCTGCAATTGGGCGATTGTCCGGGCGCGCGGTTTGATCTGGTGTTTCTCGACCCACCTTACGGCAAAGGCCTGAGTCCCCGCGCGATTGACGTCATGCAGTCCGGCGGTTGGTTGGCGCAGGACGCGTTACTGGTATGCGAAGAAAATGCACCACTTGAAGTGCCTGCGGGGTTTTCCCTCGAAGACCGACGAAAGTATGGGGATACACATGTCACCTTGATGCGGGCCCAAACGTGAAATGATCCCAAATGAGATACCCACCAACCTGCCGATGATGCGTAGGGTGGGGTTTCACCCCACCAATTACAAGACGAACGGCGGGGTGAAACCCCGCCCTACACTGGACGTAAATAAGAAATTTTTTGTATGCGTTGATATTACAAATATCTGAATAATATCATAAAATCTCAGCTTTGGGGGGAATTCCGAACTATTCCCCGTAAGTCGGGTGAAACTTGTTCCCCGGACTTAGCGTGAATATCTCACACCCGTCCGCCGTTACCCCGATCGAGTGTTCAAACTGCGCCGACAGCGATTTGTCGCGCGTTACCGCCGTCCAGTC
>DAOUQK010000320.1 GCA_030625695.1 Paracoccaceae bacterium
TTCAGATAATCGTTTGATTGCAAACCTTTATGGCATTGATGTGCACGGGAGCCGCGACGCTCTGGTGGCCAGAAATGTGATCGAGGGGCGCGTGGACAAGCGGATGAACGACCGTGGCAACGGAGTTTACGTCTGGAACGCACCGGGCACGGTGGTTGAGGGAAATGACATTCGTTGGGGGCGCGACGGAATATTTGTAAACTCTTCAAAACACAATATTTTCCGGGATAATCTGTTCCGCGATCTGCGCTTTGCGGTGCATTATATGTACGCCAATAACTCGGAAGTTTCCGGCAATGTGTCGATTGGAAATCACCTTGGGTATGCGATCATGTTTTCGAAGGCTGTGCGCATCACTGACAATGTGTCGATTGATGATCGCGATCACGGGATGATGCTGAACTATACCAACAGCGGGGTGGTTTCCGGCAATTTTGTACGTGGTTCAAAGGGCAAATGTACCTTTTTGTACAACGCCCATAAAAATGAATTCACCGGCAATTGGTTTGAAGGCTGCGATATTGGCATTCACTTTACCGCCGGATCCGAAGGCAACCGCATCGTTGGCAATGCCTTTGTCGCCAATCGCACGCAGGTGAAATATGTCTCGTCCAAATGGGTAGAGTGGTCCGAGGATGGACAGGGCAATTACTGGAGTGATTTTGCCTCGTATGACGTGGATGGAAATGGCGTGGCGGACACCGCATTTCGGCCCAATGACTCGATGGATCATGTGCTCTGGACCCAACCGGCGGCCAAGCTTTTGCTTGGGTCGCCCGCCGTGCAATTGGTGCGCTGGTCGCAATCGGCGTTTCCGGCGTTATTGCCGGGAGGGGTGATTGATAGTTTTCCGATGATGCGTCCGGTGGAACCAGAGGCGATGCAAAAGGTGGCAAATGATGGATAAAACATTGATCATCCGTGCGGCCTCAAAATTTCGGGGCAAGGTTCGGGTTTTGAACGACATCGACCTTTGCGTTGCCCCCGGTGAACGGGTGGCGTTGTTGGGACATAACGGGGCCGGGAAATCGACCTTGATGAAAATGATCCTGGGGCTGACGCCCCTTTCGGGTGGTGAGATCACCATTGACGCTGCAGCCCCCGGCAGCGGTGCTGCGCGGCGCGATACGGCGTTTTTGCCGGAGTCAGTGAATTTTCATCCGACCCTGACGGGGCGTGAACAGCTGACGCTGTTTGCCCGGCTTATCGGTGGCAGGGCGGATATCGAGGGACTGCTGGACCGGGTTGGTCTGGGCGAGGCGATGGATAACCGCATCTCCACCTATTCCAAGGGGATGCGTCAAAGACTGGGGTTGGCGCAGGTTCTGCTGGGCCGGCCAAAGCTGGCGCTTTTGGACGAACCGACCAGTGGGCTTGATCCGCTGTCGCGGCAGGATTTATATGCGATCATTGACGAGTTGGCAGCACAAGGGACCGCGGTTTTGATTGCCAGCCATGCGCTGACCGAGGTCGAGGCGCAGACCGACCGGATCGCAATTTTACGCAAAGGTGTGAAGGTGGCAGATGACACATTGCCCAACCTGTCACGCATTGCCGGGCTGCCGACGCGGCTGCGTATTCTGGCGCGCGACGGGCAGGCCGGCCGGATAGCGGATGAAACCGGGGGGACGCGGATCAATGGCGCGTCGGTTGAGCTTTATTGTGATGCCAGTGAAAAGATGCAGGAACTGCGCCGGATTGCAGCGATGGGTGATACGGTGGTGGATATAGAAATGACGCCACCCCGGCTGGAAGATCTGTATCGGTATTACGCAGCAAAAGAATTCGGGGAGGGGCAGGCATGATTGCCCGGGTATTTGCCATAGCGCGCGCTGAAATGTTGATCCTGCGGCGCAATTGGTGGCTGGTGATGGCGACCGGTATCATGGTGCTGTTTGCGCTGGCGCTTACATTTGCAGGCAGTGCCCCTTCGGGCGCGCTGGGGGTGGATATGCTGACGGTTTCGGTGTCGTCCATGACGACGCTGGCGGTGTACCTGGCACCTTTACTGGCGCTGATGATGTCGTTTGATACCATCGCCGGAGAGCGGGACCGGGGGACGCTAGCGCTGTTGCTGACCTATCCGGCGGGACGGGGTGAAATTTTGTTGGGTAAGTTGGCCGCACATGTTGCCGCCCTTGGGATTGCCACCACAATCGGGTTGGGCACGGCGGGAGTCGTGGCGGCCCTGTCGGGTGGTGCGGGCGTGGAAAGTGTCACGGCGCTGGCACGGCTGATTGTTACCGCGACGGTGTTGGGGGCGGTTTTTCTGGTGCTTGGCTATGTGTTGTCGGCCTTGGCGAAATCGCCGGCGGCGGCGGCCGGGTTGGCGGCCGGGTTGTGGTTGGTGTTTGTAGTGTTGTTTGATCTGGGGTTGTTGGGTGCGGTGGTGATGGATGACGGGGGGGTGTTCACAAGAGTGGTCTTTCCCTGGGTCATGGTTGCCAATCCTGCGGATGCGTTCCGGGTCTGGAACATTGCCGCCTCGGACGGGGTGGCGATGGTCAGCGGGTTGGGTGGTGCGGCGCAGATGTTGCCGTATTGGGCGGCGCCTGTTTCCCTGTTGCTTTGGCCGGTGCTTGGGTTTGGCATGGCACGGGTTGCGTTTGCGAGGCTGGAGCCATGAAGCGGACCATTTTGATTGCTTTTCTGGCCCTTGCCGCCTGTAAGGAAGAGGTCAGCGTTATCCCTGATCCAATGCCGATGACCAAAGAGGCGCTGGGCCATTTTTGTCAGATGAACATTGCCGATCACGGCGGGCCAAAGGGGCAGATCCATTTGGCCGGGTATCCACAACCGTTGTTTTTTTCTCAGGCCCGCGATGTGATCGCCTATATCAAAACGCCCGAGCGTGACGCGGAAATCACCGCGGTTTATGTCAGCGACATGGGGGCCGCCGTGTCCTGGCGTCATCCCGGTGACAACAATTGGATTGCGGCAGAGCAGGCAACATATGTGGTTGGTGCCGATGTGGCCGGCGGTATGGGCGCGCCGGAGATTGTACCCTTTGCCAACCGCCTCGCGGCTGAGGAATTTATTGCCATCTATGGTGGCACAGTGATGCTGTTTGACCAGATACCCGATGACGCGGCCCTTGGCCCGGTCGATCTGGATCAACTATTGGAGACACCCGCATGACCCATATTAACCGACATTTTAATCGTCGGCGTTTTCTGACCATATCAGCGGCGTTTGGCCTTGCCGGGGCCGCAGCACAGGCACAGGCAGGAAGCGACGTGGTGCGCTGGCGTGGTCGCGCACTTGGGGCCAACGCCTCGATGATCCTGACGGGGTTAAGCCAGACACAGGCGGAACCGATTTTTCGCGCCGTGCAACAGGAATTGACACGGCTTGAGGGAATTTTCAGTCTTTACGTCGAAAATTCCGAGATTGTGCGGCTGAACGCCACCGGGCGGTTGGATAATCCGTCGTTGGAAATGCTTGAAGTGCTTAGCCTGTCGGCGTCGCTGAACCACGCCACAGATGGCGCGTTTGACCCGACGGTTCAGCCGCTTTGGCGGGCCTTGGCGCAAGGCGGCGATCTGGAGGTGGCGCAGGCGGTTGTGGGCTGGGAAAACGTGCGGTTTGATACCGGCGCTGTTCGCTTGCTTCGCCCCGGTATGGGGTTGACGTTGAACGGGATTGCCCAGGGGTATATTACCGACCGGATTGCTGAAGTGTTGCGCGGGTACGCGGTTGAAAACCTGCTGATCGACATGGGTGAAATTGTGGCCATTGGCACCAAACCCGGTGGACGCGACTGGCAGGCGGGCATTGCCCGCCCGGATGGCCAGATAATGCGACATATCGCGCTTGGTGATCGCGCGCTTGCAACTTCGGCCCCATATGGGACAGTGTTGACAACACAAAACAAGTTAGGGCATATCATCGACCCCAAAGCCGGATTAAAAAAACCGAAACAGACGCTGGTTTCTATTAGCGCCGGGTCGGCAGTTGTGGCAGACGGGCTTTCGACGGCATGTTGTCTGTTGGATGCGGACAAAGCCCGATCCGCTGTTGCCATCTTTGGCGGCGCCGAAATCGAACTGATCATCTGAACAAAGGAAAACCTGATGAGAACCATTAAAATTGCAACAATCGCCAC
>DAOUQK010000262.1 GCA_030625695.1 Paracoccaceae bacterium
TATTTACGTGGGTTTTCAGATGATTGCGTGATCCCGGTGTCGCGCTGGACCGAAATCCGCCAGGATGAAATTGACGCCAACGACGATCTAACCACCTTGCTGGGCAGTGATTTCATTGGCCCGGCGTTGGTTGAGGATGCCAGCCACCGGGCGTTGTATATTTTCAACCATTTCGAATATGACAGCGATTCACTGAAACAGGAATATGATCGCGATGTTGAGGCCGGTACGCTGATCAATATGCCGATCAATTATTACCCCAGGGATGACCCAACCAAACCACCACAAAACCGTTGGCGCAGCCATGGGCATCTGCTTTATGGCAATTGGATCAACGAGATATACCAAAGCACCCCGTTTGAAATGGACCGGATCGGTAGGTAAAGTGAACCCGTTTCTGGCACCTGCGCTGCCTGGGTTCGCAGGGGCCGCAGCGACCCGTGATGTGATTGCCGCAATCGAACGCGCCGCCACCCGCGCGAATTTGCGTTAATCCCATTAACATCCCATATTGCAAGTAACTGACACGAGGATAAGCTCTATGACTCTCCCGTTTGATGGTGCGATTTCACAATTCTATGCGAAGGACGCCCCGGATGATATCCGCGCCGCGATTTCCGACGGTGCCAAGTCCGATATCCTTAACCCGACCTACCCGCATGACAAACGCATGGGGCGCAAAAGTTATGAGCGCGAGATGGCGGCGTTGCAGGTGGAACTGGTCAAACTTCAGGCTTGGGCCAAGGCGCAGAACCAGCGCATCATGATTGTCTTTGAGGGCCGGGACGCAGCCGGAAAAGGTGGTGTAATCAAAAGGTTCCGCGAGAACCTTAATCCTCGCGGCGCGCGGGTTGTAGCGCTGTCCAAACCTTCAGACGCCGAGGCCAGCCAGTGGTATTTCCAACGATATACCGATCATCTGCCATCAGGTGGCGAGATCGTGTTCTTCGACCGCTCCTGGTACAATCGTGGCGTGGTGGAAAAAGTATTCGGGTTTTGTGACGACGACCAAAGGGCGCGGTTTTTCCGCCAGGTCACGCCGTTTGAACAGGCATTGGTGGATGACGGCATTCATCTGTTCAAATTCTGGCTGAACGTCGGACGGGCCGAGCAATTACGCCGCTTTCTGGCACGTGAACAAGACCCTCTAAAGCAATGGAAACTAAGCTGGATTGACGTTGAAGGCCTGAAGAAATGGCAGGATTATTCAAAGGCGATTTCCGAAACTTTGACCGTCAGTCACCGGGGCGGCGCACCGTGGACCATTATTCGCGCGGATGACAAACGCCGTGCGCGCCTTTCTGTGATGAAAACTGTGCTGCAAGCGCTTGATTATGATCGAAAAGACAGCGCCGCCGTAAAGGGCATTGACCGCAAAATCTGTGGCGGGCCGGACATCTGGGATGGTTAAGAAACGCGGCTATCACCATGGCAATCTGCGCCAGGCGTTGATCGACGCCGCCCTGCAACTGATCGAGGTGCGCGGGCCGACCGGATTTACCCTGTCAGAGGCAGCGAAACAGGCCGGCGTGACTCCGGCCGCTGTCTATCGCCATTTTGAGGGCCGCGAAGACCTGATCGCCGAGGCCGCGCGCCAAGGCTTCGCCATGTTCGCCGACCTGATGCAATACGCCTATGATGGTGGCCAACCGTCGGCCCTGGCGGCGTTTGAGGCGACGGGGCGGGCATATCTGGCTTTTGCACGCCGGTATCCAGGACATTACATCGCCATGTTCGAAAGCGGTATTTCGGTCAACCGTACCCCGGAACTTGCTGCGGCCTCTGCCAAGGCGCGCCACGTGCTGGAAAAGGCCGCCGCCGAGTTGTGCGAACATATCCCGCCCGATAAACGCCCACCTGCGTCGATGTTTTCGGCGCATATCTGGGCGCTTAGCCACGGTGTGGTCGAACTTTATGCCCGCAACAGTCCCGGCACCACATCGCCCTTCTCGCCCGAAGACCTGCTGGAATCTGGCATCGGCATCTATCTGCGCGGGCTTGGCCTGATTGGTGGCGATGACTGAAGGGTTGCAGCACTTCCGCCCGCTCTGTATCACCATCCCACCTTATCATGAACGGACGCTGCCTTGGGCAATTCACTTACCAACGCCACAATCACCCGCAAGGATCGTCTGGCCGAGTTGAAACTCCGCGAACGCAGCTATTTCGATCTTGAGTTCATCAAGGCGATGGACCCGGAGCGACGTAATAAATGCTTGGAATTACTGGACAAATCACGTTCGCAATTGCGCCAGGACTTATTTGCCCTGGCGCAGGTTGATTTTCAGACTGGTGGGTTTTTCCTTGAATTTGGCGCCACAAACGGGGTTGAGCTAAACAATACCTGGCTGATGGAGAAAGAATTTGGCTGGACCGGCATTCTGGCGGAACCGGCGCGTGGCTGGCATGCTGATCTTAAGGTCAGCCGGAATTGCACGATTGATACCCGCTGTGTTTGGAAATCTAGCGGCGACAAATTGCAGTTCACCGAGGCCCCGCGTGGCGAAAACTCTGCCATTTCAACCTTTGTCAAACCCTCGCGCAAGCTGCGCGGGCAATCGTATGACGTCGAAACCATTTCACTGAATGACCTTTTGGATCAACACGACGCACCAAAGGTGATTGATTACGCCTCAATCGATACGGAAGGCAGCGAATTTGACATCCTCAACGCGTTTGACTTTGACCGTCATTCATTCCGGGTGATGAGTGTTGAGCATAATTTCGCGGCGCAGCGCGAGGATATTTTCAAGCTGCTGACGTCGCATGGCTATGCCCGCGTGTTGGAAAACGTGTCGCGATTTGATGATTGGTATGTAAAAGACTGATCCTGCCCCGTGACTCGCGAGGAAAGCCCATAAGGGCTTGAGGAGCGCCACCAAAAACGAAAAAGGCCGCGTATAATACGCGGCCTTTTCAACATCTTGCAGGCCGGTCTTAACGCTTGGAGAACTGGAAGCTCTTACGCGCTTTGGCCTTACCGTATTTCTTACGTTCCACCACACGGCTGTCGCGGGTCAGGAAGCCTGCCGCTTTCAGCGCACCGCGCAACGATGGCTCATAAAGCTGCAACGCTTTGGAGATGCCGTGCTTGACCGCACCGGCCTGGCCGGAAAGGCCGCCGCCTTTGACTGTCGCCATGACGTCGAACTGGTCGACCACACCGGCCACCTGAAACGGCTGGCGCAGGATCATTTGCAGCACGGGACGGGCAAAATATTTGTCCATCTCTTTGCCGTTGACCACAACTTTGCCCGAACCGGGCTTGATCCAGACGCGGGCAACCGCATCTTTACGCTTACCAGTGGCATAGGCGCGGCCCAGATCATCACGAACCGGCTCGCGCGGGGTGACTTCGACCACAGAGTCGGGGGCGGGTGCTGCAACAATGCCGACCACCTCGTTCAGGTCTTCGAGTGTTTGGATTTCATCAACCATCTGTATCAGCTCCGGGTGTTTTTCTTGTTCATGGATGCAACATCCAGAACGTCTGGGTTTTGCGCCTCATGTGGATGCTCGGCCCCGGCATAGACGCGCAGGTTGGTCATTTGCACGCGGGAAAGTTTGTTACCGGGCAGCATGCGCTTGACGGCCATCGTCACGATACGCTCAGGATGCTTGCCTTCAAGGATCTGTTCCTTGGTCCGCGATTTGATGCCGCCGGGATAGCCGGTGTGCCAATAGAAATGCTCTTCGCGTTTCTTGCCGGTCATCTGGATTTTCTCGGCGTTGATGATGATGACATTGTCGCCCATGTCCATGCTGGGCGTGAATGTTGCTTTATGCTTGCCGCGAAGGCGCATGGCAACGATCGACGCGAGACGGCCCAGAACGATGCCTTCGGCGTCGATCAAGATCCATTTCTTGTCAATCTCTGCCGGAGTCGCAGAATAGGTTTTCATATCAGGAGGTTCCTGTTTGGAGTGGAAGGGCCAAAGCAACACGCCCTGGCCGGGAATTTGATTATCAGGTTTTAGGCGGTAGGTTGAGCGCCGTCAATGGGTGCATTCCATATTAAACCATGCAATAACAATGTGTTACAAATAAGGTATTATATTACCCCACCTTAATACGCCGATCTGTCCAAGGATTGTCAAAATACTGGCGCAACCGCTTTAGGCGATCTTGTTTGGCGGGATCGAATAGGTCATCGTCGCCCGCGCCAGCGGTTTGTCTCCTCCTGCGGGGAACATCAGAACATCTCCGACGACCAGTGAACGGCCCAGTTTCAGCAATTGGCCGCGGGCGATAATATCATTGTCACCCTCAGGTTTACGCAGGAAATCCATCGATGAACTGGTGGTAACGGCCAGCGCCTTGGGGCCAAGGCGCGACAGAATCATCGCATAGACGGAAACATCGGCCAGCGCGAACATCGACGGGCCGGATACTGTGCCACCGGGGCGCAGATGGCGCGCCGCCACCATCAGGCGCATGGTGATACCATCCATATCCAGCGCATCAATGTTGAAATCCTGACACACTTGGGGGAATATCTCTGCCAGATAGGCGGTCATCTCGAGTTTGTTCATTGTCAGTGACATGCTTTCCCTCATTGTGATCTGCGCCTAAGGTTGCCGCAGGATGTGCATGGAGGGCAAGATGGCAATTTTAGAACGTAACGACAAAGGTGCTGTGGCCCATCTGGTGATGAACGCGCCAGAGCGGCTGAATGCCCTGTCGGACGAGATGTTGGCGGCGCTGATGGCGGAATTTGACGCGTTGGCCGTGGATACCACAATTCGGGTTGTCATCCTGTCGGGCACGGGCCGGGCGTTTTGTGCCGGGCATGACCTGAAACAGATGACGGCGGGACGGCAGGCTGACGACGCAGGTCGCGCCTATTTCGCCGACCTGTTTGCCCGCTGCACCGCCGTGATGGCGCGTATTCAGTCACTGCCTCAGGTGGTGATTGCCCAGGTACACGGGTTGGCCACCGCCGCCGGCTGCCAATTGGTGGCGACCTGCGATCTGGCGGTGGCAGATTCTGACACAAGGTTTGGCGTCAACGGCGTCAACATCGGGTTGTTCTGCTCCACACCAATGGTGGCTCTGTCGCGAAATATACCACGAAAACAGGCGTTTGAAATGTTGACCACCGGCACCTTCATTAACGCGGCCCGCGCCGAGGCGCTTGGGCTGATCAACCGGGTGGTCGCCCCCGATGCACTGGCAGGTGAGACCCAAGCGCTGGCCGAGGTGATTACTGCCAAACTGGGAAGTGCCGTGAAAATCGGCAAACACGCGTTTTACGAACAATTGCAGATGCCTGTGGCCGAGGCCTATGCCTTTACCGGTGAAGTGATGGTGCAAAACATGCTGGACG
>DAOUQK010000246.1 GCA_030625695.1 Paracoccaceae bacterium
TTCAGGGCACCGGCAATGTGCAGCGCAATCGCCAGCACCATCACCCGCTCCAACACCATGTGAACCCCGGCCAGGGTTTTCGCCAGATCATCGTCCTTGGGCACAAACGGCAGGGATTGGCCAAACGGCCACCAGATCGGCGCAAAGCCCGAGGTTGCCGCATGAGTCAGCCAACCGGTCAGCGGCACCAGCAGCAATGAACCATAAAGCAGCCAGTGCACGGTTTTGGCGACAAACGCCTCGACCGGCCTGTCGGCGTTCAGCAATCCGGGTTTGGGTTGGGTTATGGCCCAAAGGATGCGTACGAGTGCGATTAGAAATATCGTTACCCCAAGAGTTTTATGCAGTGAAAACAACAGGAAGGTGCGGGTGAAATCCGCGCCCGTCGAGACGATGTCAGGATTGCGCAGGTCCTGTGCCATATGGTCGGCAACAATGCCCATGGGAATGACGACTAATATCATCAGGAACATCAGCCAATGCAGGGTCTTGGTGACAAACCCAAACGAGCGGTCAGTGTTGGACAAGGGCATGGTTGGGCTCCGAAAGGTTGTTACGGCAAAAGGTAGCAAAACCACCAGAGAGGGCAAGACTGGGTCAAACGGTATGGCTTGTGCGGCGCTCTTACGCCGGGTACACCAAATGACAAAACAAGGATCAAGGCGAGAGCATTCATGACTATAGCATTTGTATTTCCCGGTCAGGGCGCACAGACCATCGGCATGGGGGCCGCCCTGGCAGCGGCTTATCCGGCATCCAAAGCGGTATTCGACGAGGTGGACGATGCCTTGGGCGAAAACCTGAGCGGATTGATCAGGGACGGCGACCTGGCCGAACTGACCCTGACCCGGAACGCTCAGCCGGCCCTGATGGCCACCTCTATCGCCGCCCTGCGCGCGCTTGAGGTCGAAGGCGTGGGCGTGGCTGACTGCGCCATGGTTGCCGGGCATTCCCTGGGCGAATATTCGGCACTGGCCGCGTCCGGGGCCATATCCTTGCGCGATACGGCGATATTGCTGCGTACCCGTGGATTGGCGATGCAGAACGCTGTGCCGGTCGGAGAAGGCGCAATGGCGGCGGTGCTGGGTCTTGATTTTGCGGCCGTGCAGGCCGTGGCGAATGAGGCCGCAGATGGCGAGATATGTGAAGCCGCCAACGATAATGACCCGGCTCAGGTGGTGGTCTCGGGCCACAAGGCAGCCGTGGAACGGGCGGTGGATATCGCCAAGGCCAAGGGCGCAAAACGGGCAATTTTGCTTCCGGTTAGTGCGCCGTTCCACTGTGCCCTGATGGAGCCTGCTGCACGTGAGATGCAGCACGCCTTGATCGAAACCGAGGTCAAAGCCCCAATTGTGCCGTTGATCGCCAACGTCACAGCCGGGCCGGTCACCGACCCCGATCAAATCCGAACGCAGCTGGTGGCGCAGGTTACCGGTGTTGTGCGTTGGCGCGAATCGGTGCTGACCATGGCGGCAGGCGGCGTTGACCAGATATGGGAAATTGGGGCCGGCAAGGCCTTGTGCGGTATGGTTCGGCGCATTGATCGCGCCGTTGCCACCCGTAACATAGGCACGCCAGAGGATGTGGCGGGGGCCGCTGAACACTTTAAGAATGGATAATATATGTTTGATCTGACTGGGAAATCTGCGCTGATAACTGGTGCATCTGGTGGTATTGGCGGTGATATCGCGCGGGCCTTGCACGGTGCCGGGGCCAAGGTTGGCTTGTCCGGCACACGGGTTGAGCCGTTGCAGGCGCTGGCCGATGAGTTGGGTGAAGGTGCGTTTGTACTGCCTTGTAATCTAAGCGATTTCGAGGCGGTTTCGGCGCTGCCGAAGCAGGCGATAGAGGCAATGGGCGCGGTGGACATTCTGGTCAATAACGCCGGCATCACCCGCGACAACCTGTTCATGCGGATGTCAGATGACGATTGGCAATCGGTGATTGATGTCAATCTGACCTCGACATTCAAACTGTGCAAGGCGGCGATCCGTGGCATGATGAAATCGCGCTGGGGGCGGATTGTGAACATTTCATCCGTGGTGGGCGCGACTGGCAATCCGGGGCAGGCCAATTATGCGGCGTCCAAGGCGGGCATGATCGGCATGTCCAAATCGCTGGCGTATGAAGTGGCAAGCCGGGGCATCACTGTGAACGCAGTGGCACCCGGGTTTATCGCCACGCCGATGACTGACAAGTTGACGGATGATCAAAAGGCGGCAATTCTGGGCCAGATTCCGGCCGGGCGCATGGGGGAACCCGGTGAAATCGCTGCTGCTGTGTTGTATCTGGCCAGCCCGCAGGCGGCTTACGTGACAGGAACCACCTTGCATGTAAACGGTGGCATGGCCATGTTATAGGACCAACGTCCCCTGCCTTCGAAAGCGTTTGCCAAACGCGGCGTCTGTGATAAAGGGGGCGCAGATTTAAAGGCAACCGGGGCCACGAACAAGAATCGTGGGGGTCCGAATGCCGCTCCGGGACTTGTCCGGAATCATCCGCCCACCGCAGCAACGGCGGGCACAAATAAGCCAACCCAAACGGGCACAGGCAACAACCGGGCCCCTTAAAGGCCTTGAACTATGAGGAATTGATATGAGCGACGTTGCAGACCGGGTGAAGAAGATCGTTGTAGAGCATTTGGGTGTCGAAGAAGACAAGGTGACCGAAAATGCGTCTTTCATCGACGATCTGGGCGCAGATTCGCTGGATACAGTGGAACTGGTCATGGCGTTTGAGGAAGATTTCGGCATTGAAATCCCTGACGATGCGGCAGAGACCATCCAGACCTTTGGCGACGCTGTCAAATTCATCACCGAAGCGGCCTGAACCACAGGCACCTTTGAGTGATCGAAAGTTAACGGTGCTTCCCTCGCGGGAGGCACCGTTTTTTTTGGTTGTGAGTCTCGATAGACGAGCCCCTACTGGTGGGTAGGGCGTGTGTTCCTTTATTTGCAGCGCGAGGGGTGTGACGCCTCAGGTATTGTGCCTTTGATTTGGATTGGTGCGCAAAATGCGCACCCTACGGTCCGCGATATAGACCGGTGATTAGTTGACAGAACAGATGCCGTAAATCGCCCGTGAAAAGGCGGATGCGGACAATTCCCCAAGTGAGCCGGCATCATTATCACCGACATCGACAGCGATATGGACGAGGTGGAGGCGCAACTTGGCCTGATTTCGGGGCCGACGATATTGCGCGATTGAAATACATCCCCAACATTGCCAGTGCGTTGATCGGCGCGCTTTGTTTCGCAAATCCATTGATCTGAGCGAGGCGCTGGCGATGGCACAACCCCAGCCCGAGGCGGTGGCGGAACTGATCTGAGGGATGGTGCGTTCCGATAGGCGCTGAACCGAGCCGAAACCCTGGGAGTCTGGCGTTTTCACACAACTGTGCGCCCCTTGCACCTTTTACACCCCCTTGCTCTGTGCCCCATTGGCAGGATAAAAGCAGGGCAGAAAAGAAAATGAGGGCAGGACATGCGCAGAGTTGTTGTCACCGGGCTGGGGCTGATTACGCCCCTCGCCTGCGGAGTCGAGGAAAGCTGGTCACGGCTTTTGGATGGGCAGTCGGGCGCAGGCCCGATAAAACGTTTTGATGCGGTCGAGGCAGGGATAGCCACCACCTATGCTTGCGAAGTCCCGCGCGGCGACGGGACGGACGGCACGTTCAACCCGGATGATTGGGTGTTGCCCAAGGAACAGCGCAAGATTGGCGATTTCATCCTGTATGGCATTGTTGCCGCCGAAATGGCGGTGCGTGATGCCGGATGGCTACCTGAAGACGACGAAGACAAGTTTCGCACCGGGGTGATGATTGGGTCGGGTATTGGCGGACTGGAATCCATCGCCGAAACCGCCGTTCTGATCAAGGAACGTGGGCCACGTCGGGTGTCGCCGTTCTTTATCCCTGGTGCTTTGATCAATCTGATTTCCGGGCAGGTCAGCATCAGGTTTGGCTTTAAAGGCCCGAACCATTCGGTTGTCACCGCCTGTTCCACCGGTGCGCATGCGATTGGTGATGCGTCGCGGCTGATCATGCATGGTGATGCGGATGTGATGGTGGCCGGCGGGGCCGAGGCGGCGATCAATGTGATCGGCATGGCCGGGTTCAACGCCTGCAAGGCACTTAGCACGAAATACGCCAATGATCCAAAATCCGCCAGTCGGCCGTATGACACCGACCGCGATGGATTTGTCATGGGCGAAGGGGCCGGGGTCGTCGTTTTGGAAGAATACGAACACGCCAAAGCGCGCGGTGCCAAAATTTACGCCGAAGTGCTGGGCTATGGCATGTCGGGCGATGCCTATCACATCACCGCACCCTCGGAAGACGGCAACGGGGCCGAACGCTCGATGCGGGCCGCGTTGAAAAACGCAGGGTTAGAACCGAAAGACATTGATTACATCAACGCGCACGGCACCAGCACTATGGCCGACACCATCGAACTTGGCGCGGTTGAGCGGTTGATGGGGGACGCGGCCGACAAGGTCACGATGTCTTCGACCAAATCGTCCACTGGCCACCTTTTGGGTGCTGCCGGAGCGATCGAGGCGATATTTTCGATCCTGGCGATCCGCGATTCCGTGGCGCCGCCGACCATCAATCTGGACAACCCGGCGGTGGAAACGCCGGTGGACCTGGCTCCGAATGTAAAAGTTGAACGCAACGTCGATGTGGCCCTGTCCAACTCGTTCGGGTTTGGCGGCACCAATGCCAGCGTTGTGTTCGGAAAGGTCAGCTAAATGTGGCGCTCGCTTGCCTCTAATATGATCACCTTCCTGATCCTGGGCCTGTTCATGCTGGGCGGGCTGATCTTGTGGGGCAAGACCCAGTTTGTGGCTGAGGGGCCGTTGGACACCGCCATCTGCCTGCGGGTCGAGCGGGGGTCAAACATGGCCCGTGTGTCGCGCAAGTTAGAGGCGGTGGGGGCCGTTACCAATGCATCGATCTTCCGGGTCGGGGCGGATTATTCCGAAAAGTCCGGTCAGCTCAAGGCCGGCAGCTTTCTGGTTGAACCGGGCAGCTCGATGGCGGGTATCGTCGATCAGATAACCCGGGGTGGTGCCAGCACTTGCGGCACCGAGGTGGTTTACCGCGTTGGGGTGACCCGGGTCATGGCGCAGGTGCGTGAATTGGACCCGGCCAGCAATAAATTTGTTAAAATCGCCGAGTTCAATTTGTTATTGGATGAAGAACCTGCGGAATATACCAACGTAACGGCGCAACGCGATACCCGCTATCGCATCGCCATGGCCGAGGGCGTGACCAGCTGGCAGGTGGTTGAAACGCTCAAGTTGCTGGATATGCTGGAAGGCACGGTGGCGGACGTCCCGCCCGAGGGCATGTTGTCGCCGGATTCCTATGATATCGCGCCGGGCATGGCGCGCAGCAATGTGCTGGCGAAAATGCAGGAAAAACAGGAATTGTTGATTGCTGCCGCCTGGGAAGGGCGCGATCCGGGGTTGCCATTGGAAAGCCCCGAAGAATTGCTGATCCTGGCGTCGATTATCGAAAAGGAAACCGGGATAAGCACCGAACGGCGTCAGGTGTCGAGCGTGTTTATCAACCGGCTGAACCGGGGCATGCGGCTGCAAACTGACCCGACGGTGATTTATGGGATTACTGAAGGCAAGCGGATACTTGGGCGCGGGTTGAAGCGAAGTGAACTTCGCAAGATAACACGTTGGAACACCTATGTAATCCAAGGGTTACCTATCACGCCGATCGCCAACCCGGGGGCTGCCAGCCTTGAGGCGGCGGCACACCCGGATGCCACCGATTTTGTGTTCTTTGTCGCTGATGGCAGCGGCGGTCATGCCTTTGCCGCCACCCT
>DAOUQK010000302.1 GCA_030625695.1 Paracoccaceae bacterium
GTTTTGGCGCAGCTGCTCGACCGATCGCCCCTTGGTCGAAACGGTTCCGGCCATCGGGAAACTGATCGTGCCATCCGGCAGGACCAGGGTGGTCCGGTTCAGGCTGGAATCTTCCAGCACCTCGATCTGCAGCGTATCGCCGGGCTTGATGACATAATTGTCCTGTGCGCTCGCAAGAGGAGCAAACCCCAGTACAAGGGTAATCGCCAGGCAGAGTGTCAAAAAGCGGCTGACAGTCGGGTTTTTCAATCGTAAAAGCATCTCTTACCTATGGCTGATTTGCTGTTTCGGGAAGTATGCCGTTTTTCGCGCCCCGGTGATATAACCAAGGGCATAAATACGCCGGGTGCGGCAGATTTGCCGTGGAATGCGCCTATAAACGCGGCAAACGGGTTTGGTGTTTCCATCCTAGTTTTCTGCGGCACTCAGCCGGGCAATCTCGGCCTTGACCTTGTCCATAAAGGGTGGGCGGGGGCCTCCGGCCTCTACCAGTTCAACAACCTGCCGGTAGCGGGCCAGCGCATCTGCGTCGCGCTTTAGCGCCGCATAGTTTTCCGCCAGATGAAATTGCGTCACCGGATCGTTCGTCAGGGCATTGGCAGCCGGTTCAAGATAGCTAAGCGCCTCTTGATGATTGCCCAACCGATGGGCGATCCAGCCGTAGGTATCCTGAAACGGCGCCAGTTTGGTGCCGCGCAGACGTCGGGCAATGTTAAAGGCGCGCCGCAGGCTCTCATCGTCATCCTGGTAGGAGGTAATCAGGCTGGCGAGGTTGTTGGCAACCACCAGAGAATTGCTGTTGAGCACGTAAAGATCTTCGTAAATGGCAATCGCGCCTTTGATGTCGCCACTCTGTTCGGCCTCGCCGGCGGCGGCCCATTTCAGGTTCGCACTTTGCGGCAGGGCGCTGCGGGCCTCGGTCAGCACGGCTGTGCCCTTGTCAATCTCACCCTGGCTGCGGTGAAGGTTATAAAGCGCCAGCCAGATGCGTTCACTTTTGGGCTGTTCTGACAAAAGTGTACGGAATACTGCGGCGGCTTCTTCGGGTTTGCCCTCGATTGCCAGAATGCCACCCTGAATAAAGCGCAAGGCAAGGTTTTGCGGGTCATCCTTGAGCAGTTCGGCGGTGTAATCGCGCGCGCCACTGATGTCGCCCTGGGCCAGACGCAGGCGGATGATTGCAGCCGAGGCCTGAAGCCCGGTCTCTCCTTCGGCCATTCCGGCCAGGAACGCCTGGAGTTCGTCGTCACGGTTCTGGTTCGCCAGTTTTCGTGCTGTCAACTCGTTGGCAATATTTTTGGTCTGGTCGGTGCCGATCCGTTCCAGCCGGTCAATCACCCCCTGGGTTCGGGGCCAATCTTCCATTTTCACATAAACATTGCCAAGCGCCCCCAGCAGATCCGGGTTGGTGTTTTGCAGCCGCAGCGCATCGCGCAGAATATCTTCGGCCGAAAGATATTTCTTATCCTGCATCAGGAATTTCACGTAGCGTAAGGATTCCTTTGGCGCATTACTGGCAGCTTCGGCCGCAAGGGCCAGCATTTCACCCATAAGATCGCGATTACCGGCCCGTTCATGGGCCAGCGCCATCAGCGTTATGGTATCGGCGTCGCGGGGTTTCTGGTCCAGCGCCTGGCGCAATTCCAGCAATGCGTCCCCCGTCTGGTCGTCTTCGATCAGCCAGCCAGCTTTCATTTTCAGCGCATCCACCTGGGTTGCATCACTCGCCAGCACCTGTTCGACCTGTGCACGAGCGCCAACCGCATTGCCGGTGCGGATCAGCATTTTGGCCAGGGCAACCCTGATCTTGTCAGTTTCCTCCGAAGCGGTCGCATCCTTCAGAATGTCTTCCATTTCGATGATCGCGACCTCGCGATTGCCAAGGTCGAAATCAAGACCGGCACGAACCGAGCGAAACAGCGCCCGGTTATCTGTGTTGTCCGCCAGAATACGGTCAATCTCGTCCCGTGCCGCCTGGGCGCCGCCTTGCTGGGCCAGAAACGCCACCAGCTCCAGTTGAGACTGCGATCCTGCAACCTCCTGTTCGACACGTTCGCGCAGGTATGTCTCGGCATCCTCGCTTCGCCCGTTCGTGACATACCAGTTGACCAGCGTGCGATATATATTCTCTTCCGGGAAACGCCCAACCATATCTTTCAGCTGTGCTTCGATGGCGTCTTTCTCTCCGAGCTTTTCCAATACGCTCAGACGTTGCAGATAAAGCAGCCGGGACTCTGGTGCCTGCTTCATGCCTGCGTCAATCGCCGTAAGGGCCGCACGCCAATCCTGACGCCGCAGCAGATCGTCGATCACCACCCGGCGGGCGGCGGAAAGATCGGGATATTCGGCCAGCAGGGTTTCTGAAACCTTTACCACCAGTTCAACCGCAGTTGCGCTATCGTCCCGTAACGCATTGCGATAATCCAGCCCGGCCCGCACGGCGAGAATGATCGGGTCCTTTGGCGCCAGCTCTTGTGCGACCTTCAGGTGGCGTGCGACCTCTTCCCAGTCGTTTCGCTCAGAGGCCAGCCGCGCCAGAGCGCGTCGACCGTCCAGATTGTCGGGGTATTGTTCTACCAGTCGCAGATACTGACCATAGGCCGCCGAGATATTGCCTCGCCCTTCCTCAACCTTTGCATAGGTCAGGCGCGCCTCTTTGTGCAACCCGTCGAGCTTGAACACATTGCGGAACTCAACAAGGGCACGTTCAACGTCGCCCTCTTCCAGCAGGGCGATCCCTGTTTCATAATGCGCCTGCGCCCGCTCTTCCGCTGTATCGCAGGCGGCAAGCAGGGTAAGGCCCATGGTGAGGAACACCAAGATGGAGAAGCGTTTGAACATTGGCATATTCCAAAAATTTACTGACCCGGCCAAACCAGAGCAGTCGGGCCAGAAGAGGTTAGCATAATTTTATGCACGTGGCTGATCAATAGCCGTTTAATAGCCGGTGGCGCGCGTCACAACACTGATCGTGCGTACGAATATGGACAGGTCCGCCTTTAACGAGAGATCGTTATAGTAGCTGCCGTCAAAGGTCGCACGGTCGGCAAAACTGCTCTCATTGCGGTCCGATACTTGCCACAGACCAGTGATGCCGGGACGCAGGCGGTAATAGGCCAATCCGGGATTGGGATAGAGGGCCTGTTGGCAAACCATCATCGGGCGCGGCCCGATCAGCGACATGTCACCGCTCAATACGTTCCACAGCTGCGGCAGTTCATCAAACGAGGCTTTGCGCAAGAAGCGCCCCAGCCGGGTGATCCGGGGATCATCGCGCAATTTTTGATCGCGGTCCCATTCCCGGCGCGCCTCTGGGTTTTGCACCAGATATTCCTCCAGGACTTGCTCGGCATTTGGCACCATGGTGCGGAGTTTCAGCATCTGGAATACCTTGCCGTTGCGGCCCACACGCCGCTGGCGGTAAAACGGGGTCGCACCATCCAAGGCCACCAGAATCGCCAGAATGCCAACCAGCGGGATCACAATGGGCAGAGAGGTCAGGACCAGCAACCAGTCGAATACTATCTTTCCACCCCGCCGATAGAAGCCATTCCTGTGCAGAGGCAGGGGTTTGGCCATCCCGGGCTTATGAGATGTACTCTCGTTAATTGTCGAATGTCTGAGATAAACGGTCATTACAAAAGGCCACTCTCTGAAATTTTGGGCACCCTGTAAAATCTGGCTGCCCGTGAAACAGGTACTGATGAAAATATGGGTTCCCTATGAGAATTTACAGCCTCTTCCATATTCTTGTCCAGCTTTCGCCACATTTTTATTAAACCTTGTCCAAGGTCTAAAGCTATTACCGACCGAAGTAACGCCAATGCGCTTCATGAATCGAATTCAACTCTTGCAACTTATTGAAATTATATGACTATCTTTTGTGTATTGCTATCTTCCGATTTCTCGAAAGGGATAGAAACTGTCTCTGGTTCGGCGACACTGTCTGCAATTCGCGTAGATTTATTGATATTTTGGCGCAAACTACCCCGGAATTTTAAAGGCTCAGCCGACTTATTGTATCTGAGAGGCCTCCGATTCGCCTCAAATCTGCACGATTTGGCGCGTACTCATTTGGCTCAAAGCAGGGCAGCAAGTAGCATGTATATCCAGAATCGTGATGCGAGAGGTATCTGCACCCTTTATACAGGTGTTACAGACAGACAGATTCGTGGTCGGTGTTGTGATTTTGGTATGAGTATGTTGGTGGCGGCTGGAATTGTGGGATATCTGTGAATAATATGGCATCTAACAAATTGTATGCGTCGTTCTTCGGTTTGAAAGAACGCCCCTTCACGCTGCTCCCGGATCCGGGGTTTCTTTACTGGTCTCAGCAGCACAAACGGGCTTTTTCGGTTCTGGAATTCGGCATTATGTCCGGCGCGCCGATCACCCTGATCACCGGCGAGATCGGCTCGGGCAAGACAACCCTGCTG
>DAOUQK010000248.1 GCA_030625695.1 Paracoccaceae bacterium
AATTCCGAACTATTCCCCGTAAGTCGGGTGAAACTTGTTCCCCGGACTTAGCGTGAATATCTCACACCCGTCCGCCGTTACCCCGATCGAGTGTTCAAACTGCGCCGACAGCGATTTGTCGCGCGTTACCGCCGTCCAGTCATCGGCCAGGGTTTTGGTTTCGGGCCGTCCCAGATTGACCATCGGTTCGATGGTAAAGAACATGCCTTCTTCCAACTTCGGCCCGGTTCCGGGGCGGCCATAATGCAGCACGTTGGGTGGCGCATGGAATACACGGCCCAGCCCGTGACCGCAGAAATCGCGCACCACACTCATCCGTTGGGCCTCGACATAGAGCTGGATCGCGTGGCCGATATCGCCAAAGGTATTGCCGGGACGGACCACCTCGATACCTTTCATCAATGCATCATGGGTAACTTCGATCAATCGCTCGGCCTTGCGGCCCAGCTTGCCTGCCACATACATCCGGCTGGTGTCGCCGTACCAGCCGTCAACAATCACCGTCACGTCGATGTTAAGAATATCGCCATCTTTCAACGTCTTGGTGCCGGGGATGCCATGGCAAACCACATGATTGACCGAGATACAGCTGGCGTGCTGATAGCCCTTATAGCCAATCGTCGCCGATTTGGCGTCTGCCGCGTTGACCATATCTTCAATCAGCTTGTCCAGCACTTCGGTGGTCTGTCCGGGCACCACATGCACAGCGATATCGTCCAATATCTGTGCCGCCAGTGCCCCGGCCACATGCATCCCGTCAAACTCGGAACTGTCATAGATGCGAATGCCGTCTTTGGTCTGACGACCGCGAAGTTTGTTGTTCACGGGGATACTCCATCGTCCTGATCTCAGGGGCTATGTAGTGCGCCTTGGCCCAAAGAACCAGAGGTCAGGCGACAATCGTCAATGGCCCAGCCAATTCAACGCCTTCGGGTGTAATCACGGTGCCAAAACACAAGGTTTCAACGCCTTGCGTGCGGGCCGCGTCAAAGGCGGTGGCGTAAGTGGGGTCAATATCACGCGCCAGATCGAAGTGGTCGCAATCGGTGCGTTGTACCAGGTAGAGCATTATCGCTCGGTGGCCCTGGCGCACCATCGCTGACAGTTCGTTCAGGTGTTTGGCCCCGCGGGCGGTCACCGAATCCGGGAATTCGGCCAATCCTGCCTGACGGTTCAGCGTCACGCTTTTGACCTCAACATAGACGTCGCGCAATCCCGGCTGGCTCAGCAGGAAATCAATCCGGCTGTTCTCGCCGTATTTCACCTCGGGCCGCACGGTTTCGTATTCCGCCAATGGCTCTACCAACCGGGCCTCAAACGCTGCCCGCAAGGCGCGGTTGGGCACGGATGTATCGACGCAAGTAAAATGGCCGTTTTCATGATCCACCAACCGCCAGCCGAATTTCAGCTTTTTCTTCGGGTCGTCATTGGGTTCCAGCCAGATTTTCATATCCGCCGTCGCAAGTCCCATCATCGAACCGGGGTTGGCGCAGTGGGCGGTAATTTCACGCCCGTCTTCCAGCCGGCAATCGGCCAGAAAGCGTTTATAGCGGCGGATTAGTCGGGCCGGAACGAGAGGGGTTTGAAACTGCATGGACCCGGCCTATACCTGCGTTAAGACACGGATGAAAGAGGGTGATATGGGCAATCCAACTGCCGCCATGCTGGTCATAGGCGACGAAATACTGTCGGGCCGGACGCGCGACGCAAATATGTACCATCTGGCCCAGGAATTGACCGGACACGGTGTTGATCTGACTGAGGTGCGCGTTGTCAGCGATGACGCTCCGGCGATCATTGCGGCGGTAAAGGCTCTGTCGGGCGGGTTTGATCATGTGTTTACCAGCGGCGGCATTGGCCCGACCCATGATGATATTACCGCCGATTGCATTGCGGCGGCTTACGGCGCGGCGATTGATGTGCGCGCCGATGCCCGTGCCCTGCTCGAGGCGCATTATGCGCGCACCGGGTTAGAGCTGAACGAGGCACGGCTGCGCATGGCGCGAATCCCGGATGGAGCCATATTAATTGACAACCCGGTGTCAATTGCACCGGGGTTCACGATGGGAAATGTGCATGTGATGGCCGGAGTGCCGGCCGTGTTCAAAGCGATGGTGGCCAGCGTTTTGGCGACACTCGCAGGTGGTGCGCCTTTAGTGTCGCAGTCGATGGAAATTCGCCGGGGCGAAGGCGATATTGCCGGTCCTTTGGCGACACTGGCCGCCGATTTCCCGGACCTGTCGATCGGCTGTTACCCGTTCCGCAAGGATGGCATTTATGGCGCCAACATCGTGGTGCGCGGCCATGATGCCGAACAGATAGACGCGGCAATGATCCGCCTGAAACAAGAGGTGGCAGTATGAGCGACACAGCGCCGATATACGCCGTCATTGACGGTACATGGCCCGCCGCCCGCTATTTGGCGCGTGGTCCCTGGACCTTACGCCGAGGGCGTGGCGGTGGCAGCCGGGTCAGTGCGGCAACCCTTGATGGACCGCCTTGGAAGGCAGATATCGACTTTGCCGAACTAGAAATGCGCGGGTTTGGCCAGGAACCGCTGTTTATGATCCGCGAGGGCCAGGAGGGCATTGATGACGCACTGGCCGAACGTGGCTATGCCAAACGCGACGCGGTAACGATCTATGCTTGCCCGGTCGCCCGCCTGTGCGGCGTGCCTTTGCCTCTGGTCACTGTGTTCCCGATCTGGAAACCACTGGCCATCCAACGCGAGATTTGGGCGCAGGGTGGAATCGGCCCGGAACGTCTCGCCGTCATGGACCGGGTCAAGGGGGCCAAAACCGCGCTAATGTCACGCTATAACGACAAACCCGGCGGGACGGCATTTGTCGCCATGCATCGGGGCACCGCGATGTTGCACGCGCTTGAAATCCTGCCGCATCAACGCAAACAGGGGCTGGGTGGCTGGATGATGCGCGCTGCGGCCATGTGGGCGGCGCAACAAGGTGCGCATACATTGTCGGTTATGTGCACAACCAGTAACAATGGCGCGAACGCGCTCTATTGTTCCCTCGGCATGGACGTCGTAGGGCACTATCATTATCGCTATATCCCTTCGGAGGCTAAACAACCGTGACCAAATCCAAATCCCCAACAGCCCTGGACCTGCCCATGGCCAATCCGCTGCCAGAAGCCACTCAGCGCTATTTCGACATATGCACAGAAAAGCTGGGCATGATCCCCAATGTGCTTCAGGCCAACGCCTTTGACATCGACAAGCTGAACGCATTCACCACGTTTTACAACGATGTGATGCTGGCCGCCTCCGGGTTGTCCAAGCTAGAGCGCGAAATGATTGCCGTCGTTGTCTCATCCATCAACAAGTGTTTCTATTGCCTTGTCGCGCATGGCGCGGCTGTGCGGCAACTATCGGGTGACCCGATTTTGGGTGAAATGCTGGTGATGAACTACCGCGTCGCTGATCTGGACACCCGCCAACGCGCGATGCTGGATTTTGCCGCCAAGATGACCACCGCCAGCGTGACCATCGAAGAGGCCGACCGTCAGACCTTGCGCGATGCCGGGTTTGCGGATCGTGATATCTGGGACATCGCCAATGTGGCTGGGTTTTTCAACATGACCAACCGCGTCGCCAGCGCCACGGCCATGGTGCCAAACGAAGAATATCACGCCCAGTTCCGATGATCACACGCGCGGCTGTCGTCTTTGCAATCCTGACTGCTTTGCCTGCACAGGCAGAGCAGTTGATATTGCCGGGCGGCGCGCGCCAAATGTCCACACGGGTCATACCTCAAGACAGTTATGCGCTGCCTCTGGGGGTGTTTGACACAGGTAACATCCCCGCACGCATCATCGAGGGCCGGGTTGAACGGCTTAGCTGGCAATTGGGCGGCGGTGAAGCCACGTCGTTACAGATTTTGACCCCCCTGCGTGACCAACTGACCGCATTCGGCTATGAAATCTTGTTCGAATGTCGCGATGTTGACTGTGGCGGCTTTGAGTTTCGCTTTGGCATCGACGTGATCCCGGCCCCCGACATGCACGTGAACCTCCGCGACTATCGCTTTTTGTCAGCAGGGCGCGGCGACGACGAAGCGGTCAGCCTGATGATATCCCGGCTGGGAGACGTGACATACATTCAAATGATCCATGTGGCTCCGGGTGGGGCTGAACCGATTTCTCCTGTCACTGACACCACGACACCCGCAATTCCCGATACACCAACGGGTCAGGGTGCGGCCCCGATTCAGGACAATCAATTGGCGCAAACCCTGCAAACCTCCGGGCACGTGGTTCTGAACGATCTTATATTTGAAACCGGTGCGTCGCGGCTGGGCGATGGGCCGTTTGCATCGTTGCAACAACTGGCCGCCTTTCTGACCGACAACCCAAGCCACCGCATTGCCCTTGTTGGCCACACCGACTCGGTCGGATCGTTAAGTGGCAATATTTCCCTGTCCAAACGCCGCGCCGGTTCGGTTCGCGAGCGAATGGTGAGCAAGTATAACATTAAATCTGGGCGTATTGAGGCCGAAGGCATGGGTTATCTCGCCCCGGTGGCCTCAAACCTGACCCAAGAAGGGCGTGATGAAAACCGGCGGGTCGAGGCGATTTTACTGTCGCAATAGCCGGACCTATTTGGCCGCGATCCCGTGTTTTTTCATTGCCTTGAGCAATTCACGGTCAATAAGCTTTTGCAGCCCCTTATCTTTCAGCAAGGCACGCGCAGCCATATCCGTGAGCTTCTTTTCGCTCTCCTTGCCGGTAGCGCGGGAATATACCTCGTGATGGCCCGCTTTCAGCGCCTCATTGGATACCTTGTTCATAACATCTGCCCACAAACCAGCCTTTAGCGTGTTGGGTATGTTGTTGCCATCTTTGGCGAGTTTGGCCAACCGGGCCGGGAAGATGGTGCCTTGTAGCATTTCGCGGTTCTTGAAGGCCCATTTCTTTTGGAAACTGCCCAGATTTTTGACCAACCCACCCAGCAAAGCTGCGTATATGACGGCCTCGACGGCTTTATCAAAATCTTTCTCGGTGGGAGCTTTGCCGGTTTTGGCCATGATGCCAATCAGTTTGATGGACTCACCCACAGCCCCTTTGATAACTTCCGTGCCCGACCCAACCAAATAATTTGAGATGAATTTCTCAAGCTGCTGTGTGCTCATGAAGGTGATTTTTGAGGCCAGTTTGGGTGCCAGAGCTTTGGAAATCTTGGTAACAAAGCCAAGCGGGATTTTGTTGCCGATACCGGCTGTCAGCAACCCGACGGTGCCATCAACCGTCACCGCCCAGACCGAATCCCACAGCGTCACTTTCATACCGCTGGCATGTTTTCCCAATTCCTCTGAGCCGGATTTCAAAACCGCGACGCTGCCGCCTGAGACAACCAGAGCGCCTGAGGCCGACAAAGCTGTACCTGTGACCAGCACGGGAACCGCCAGAACGCCGACAATGGCAAAACAGCCCGCCGAGCCCACGCCAAGGACGGTGGCCGTGGTTTGGGCTGACCCGGTGAATTCCTTCAGAAACCGCAAGATTTCCGCATTCAGAGCAGAGATTGCGGCCTCGGCTTCTGGCAGGGCCGTGTTCAGCAACGCAAGGTCTTTGCGACTGAAGGCTGATTTCAGCATGCCGGTTGCCTTGATTGACCGGCCAATGATTGACGAACTTGGCATCTTGACTGAACCTGCAGTGACAATAATCGCCTGAGCAACAGCGTTCAAAAGGCCGTCTTTTATCATCGCAACATCAAGATAGTGCTGCTGAGTGCGCAAACAATTGTCGTGGTTGGCCA
>DAOUQK010000191.1 GCA_030625695.1 Paracoccaceae bacterium
CGGGTCAGAAGGTCCAGCCGCCCGGTCGAGCTTTTGGCGTTGGCCACGGCCGTCAGCCCCGGGGGTAAGGCCAGTGATTCCGCCAGAGGCACCAGGTAAACACAGCCCTTTTCCAGTACAGCACCGTCAGACAGGTCAATCCGGTGCATTTCGAATTCTGTCAGGCGTTCGCTGACCGAGGCACCGTCGCCGACCAGAAACGAAGCGCGCACACGGTAAGCGACACGGCCCAGGCGCAGATCAAGGCTGGCGGGTTGGATTTGGCCCGGGTCGACCGGAGTGACGGCGTGGATCTGCCCCGCCGCAATCATCGCCTCGATCTGTTGATTGGGGCAAACGCCGGTCATGTTGGGTTCCTGCGGAAGATTTTGTGGATTTTGGTCGGGCTAGCAGGGTTCGAACCTGCGACCTTCCGTCCCCCAGACGGACGCGCTACCAGACTGCGCCATAGCCCGACGCTTGGGCTTTCATAGCGGTTTTGTGGTCGGGGGCAAGGGGGAATTACCGTTGGAACCACCGTTGAAATCACTGTTGGAATCTCTGTGAGTCGATCAAGGCGCGGCTGCGCCTGCGGACCTGGACAGCCAGGCCTTCAATTCTTCGGCCAGCGGGGTGATTTTTGCAATTTGTGCGGCATTTAGGCTGTTCAAAGTGGCCAGATGTCCCAGCGGACCTTGCGAATAGGGGATTTCATCTTCGTTAGGCGGGTCCGGGGCGTCGATGACCATGGATTTGGGCGCGTCGGATGCCGATGCCATCTCGGGGTCGGGTTCAGGCGAAGATTCGGCAACAGGTGCGACCGATGTGGTGGGGGCTGCTTCAGGTGCAGGGCGGTGCAGGAAAGACGGTAGAATCGGTTTTTCCTTAGCCGGTGGGATGTCTGACGATGCGGTTGGCGCGTCAGGTGGTGGCGTGACAATTTGATCCGACCTCTGATCCATCTCGGGATCAGAGGTGGGTGCTGCCGCCTGTTCCGGCTCAGCCTCAGTTTCAATCTCTGTTGCTTCCAGCGGTGTAACGGCGACCGATTCTTTTTCGGCCTCCGGAGTAACGCCACCGTCTGGCACAGGCTCACCTTCAGGCTCAGAATCAGCTTCGATCGGGGTTTCTGTTTTGGTTTCTCCGGCCGGCGCAGGATCGGTTTTGGCGCTGGTGAACGGCACAATGTTGGGCGCGTTCTCAGGTTCGGTCGCAGGTTCAATTTCAGGCGCTGCCGCCATCTGAATTACGGTGTCTTTGGCCACATCACACAATTCTGGTGAGAGATTGCTTACATGCTCAACCCCTTCAGAATTCAGGATTTTCTGCACACCTTTGACGGTCAGCCCATCGTCATGCAGCAGCTTTTTGATACCACCCAGCAAGATCATATCGGTAGGGCGATAATACCGCCTGCCGCCGGCCCGTTTGACCGGCTTGACCTGGGTGAATTTGCTTTCCCAAAAGCGCAGGACATGGGCCTGAACACCCAGCCATTCCGCGACCTCGCTTATTGTGCGAAAGGCGTCTGGCGATTTGTCCATCTGGGCTGTGCTCCTGATTTATTTCCGGTTCCCGCCGGCAACCTTTTCCTTCATCAAATGTGAAGGGCGAAAGGTCAGAACCCGGCGCGGTTGAATTGGAACCTCCTCGCCGGTTTTCGGATTGCGGCCAATGCGCGCCGATTTGCCCCGCACGCTAAAGGTGCCAAAAGATGAGATTTTCACCTGTTCACCTTTGACCAATGCGTCTGACATATGTTCCAGCATGCTTTCGACCAATTGCGCACTTTCGTTGCGCGACAGACCGACTTCACGGAATACGGCCTCACTCAGGTCCATCCGCGTCAATGTCTTGTCACTCATTCCAGTCCCCCCGGTTTATTTTAATAACCATACGGTTGTCGGGAATTATCTGTCAATATTAATACGTTGCATTCTTTTGGATAAGCGGCTGCATGCGCGCGTTACCAGCGCAGAACCACCGATCCCCAGGCCAATCCGCCGCCAATCGCCTCGGTGACGATCAAATCGCCTGATTTGATCTGGCCACGGGCCCGCGCCACCGACAACGCCAGCGGGATTGAAGCGGCAGAAGTATTGCCATGATCCTGAACTGTAACCACCACTTTATCCATGCTAAGACCCAGTTTGCGCGCCGTTCCCTGGATGATGCGGATATTGGCCTGATGCGGCACGATCCAGTCGACATCCTCGGCACTCAGCCCGACTTTGGCCAGCGATGCATGCGCGGTCGAGGCCAGCTTTTCCACCGCGTGGCGAAACACCTGAGTGCCCTGCATCCGCAGGTGGCCGGTTGATTTGGTCGATACACCGCCGTCGACGTATAAAAGATCGCGGTGACGCCCATCGGAATTAAGATCGGTGGCCAGAATGCCTGCGTCATCGGTTGTGCCCTGACCTTGCTGGGCCTCCAGCACCAGTGCTCCGGCGCCGTCGCCGAATAATACGCAGGTTGAACGGTCGGTCCAGTCCATGATGCTGGAAAAAGTTTCCGAACCGATTACCATTACCCGTTTGGCCTGACCCGACAGGATCAGCGCATTGGCATTCGTAAGCGCATAGACAAAGCCGGCGCAAACAGCCTGGATATCAAAGGCAAAGCCGCCGGTCATGCCCAGTTGCGCCTGAACCATGGTGGCGGCCGACGGAAAGGTGAAATCAGCGGTCGAAGTGGCCAGAATGATGGCGTCAAGGTCGTCAGGTTGCAGCCCGGCGTCGTCCAGCGCGGCGCGGGCGGCATTGGTGGCCATCATCGACGTGGTTTCATCCGGGGCGGCGAAATGGCGTCTTTCTATCCCAGAGCGACTACGAATCCATTCGTCGGTCGTATCCAGCAACTTTTCAAAATGCGAGTTTTCAACCACACGTTCGGGCAGGTAATGGCCAACCCCTTTTACGACTGCGCGAATTGTCATGTTATTCTGCCTGCCCGTTATCTGCTTGTTCCGCCGGATTTCCGGTTTTTGCCACCCGTGCGGCCAATTTGGCGGCAAATCCCGACTTGGCCAGCCGGTATGCCAGCCCGACCGCTGCTGCAACGCCAGTTGCGTCCGCGCCGCCGTGGGATTTTACCACAATTCCGTTCAGACCCAAAAACACACCTCCGTTAACCCGGCGTGGGTCAATCCGCTGTTTCAGGCGGAACATGGTCGATAGGGCCAGCACTGACGCGATGCGCGACATGATCGAATGGCGGAACGCCTGGCGCAATAAATCGCCAATCAGGCTGGCGGTGCCTTCGCCTGTTTTGATCGCTACATTGCCAGTAAAGCCGTCGGTGACAATCACATCAACCCGGTCGCTTGTTATGTCGCTGCCTTCGACAAAGCCGACGAAGTCGAAGTTGGCGGCATCGTGACCGGTGATCAGCGCATGGGCCTCTTTCAATTCGGCCCGGCCTTTGTGTTCTTCGGTGCCGACGTTCAAAAGACCAACCCGGGGGCGGTCAAGATCCAGCCCGTTGCGGGCATAAGACGCGCCCATCAGGGCAAATTGCAACAGGTCCGGCGAATCGGCGCGCACATCTGCGCCCACGTCCAGCATCACGTTGAACCCCTGTGGGTTGCGGGACGGGAACAGGATGGCAATGGCCGGGCGATTGACGCCGGGCAGCTTGCGCAGCCGGATCATCGAAATCGCCATCAGGGCGCCGGTATTACCGCAGGACACGGCACCCGCCGCCTCACCACTGCGCAGGGTCTCGAGAGAGGACCACATCGAGGTGCCCTTGCCGTTGCGCATTACATGGGCGGGTTTATCGTCCATGGTGACAACATCGCGGGCATCACTAAAAACGACGCGGCCCTGAAGGACGCGCCGTTTAGCAACCAATGGTTCCAGCTGTTCAACCGGGCCATGCAGCACGAAGGCAATGTCATCATAGGCCTTGGCCGAAAGCTCGATCCCCGCCACCACAGCCGTCGGCCCCGCGTCGCCGCCCATGGCGTCAACCGAGATGGTGATTTTCCCACCATTCGCCGGAGTCTGGTCGGCAGTTTGATCGGCGGTCAGATCGGGTTGTGCCGTCATCTAATGCTGCAAAGGCACGGCTTAAGCCGCGTCTTCGTCCAGGTCGATATCATCCGCCAGCACAACAACTTCTTTGTTGTCATAGTGACCGCACGAGGCGCAGATGTGATGCGGGCGCTTCAGCTCGCCACAATTCGGGCATTCGTTGGGATTTGCGGCAACAAGCGCGTCATGAGCGCGACGGTTGTTGCGGCGTGATTTGGATACTTTATTCTGTTGGACGGCCATGTCTCAACCTTTGTCTGATAGGGGCCACGAAGGTGTGGCCGGATTTCGGTCGTGTTAAACTTTGTGTTCGTCGTCGTTTTGAGCGGCGTGACGTGCGTTTAGGCCGCAGCCCAGTCGATGTCCAGTCGATGTCCGACGATAATTCGGCAAGGTGCGTGAAAATACTGCGAATTTGGTCCGGCGCAAGTGGTTTTTGTACCGGTTAACTGTCTTCATCGCTTGCTTTGTTCAAATCCGCCCCCAAGTCCGCCCCCAAGTCCGCCAGGCCGGCAAAGGGTCGGGTATCCTCATCACGCATTGGTTTTTGACCCGGTTTTGTGAACACCGCCTGACCAAGATCAGCGTCTTGCGCCCGTGGATAAAGCGGCAGCGCCAGTGTCAGCGCCTCGCGCATCACTTCCATCAGGTCGATATGGCTGCTCAACGCCTCAATCGAGTCGTCTTCGTGCATTTCGACGTCTTCTTCGGTCGGCTCGCTCCATTTGGCAAGAAAGCTGCGTTTCACATCCCGGTCGATTCGGGTGCTGACCGGGGCCAGGGTGACGACGCAATCCTGCACCACCGAGGCACCTAGATGGGCGGTAATCTGCCAATCACTTTTGCCAACGGCGCGAATTTCCCCGTCAAACCGCAATTTGCGCAGGTTTTTCAGGCCCAATTGTTCTGCCAGCATCTTGAGAGCGGCAGGTTTGGGGCGAATATCAAAGGCATTTGTGCCGTTCTGGGCCAAATCAGCCACCCGCAAAGGGGCGATTTCGGGGGCAATTTCGGACATCACAGGTCTTTCGTTTCTTGAATCCGGGGGCGGGTTTGTTGTAGTCGGGATAAAAGGCGTATCAAGCCAAGGCAAGAGGGCAGCCATGTTTACAAAATTGTTTCGCCAGTATCCGGTTGCTCGTATTGCCGCACTTTGTCTGGCCATGGGCGTTCTTTCGGCCTGTCAGGCGGTTTATCGCAATCACGGCCACATCCCAACGCCCGAGGAATTGGCACTGGTCAAGGTCGGCGTCGATACCCGTGACAGCATTGGCGAAACCATTGGCGCGCCGAGTTCGTCTGGGGTGCTGAATGATAATGGGTATTATTACGTAGCGTCGCGCATCCGCCACCGGGGTGCGATGCGGCCAACGGTTGTTTCCCGCTCGCTTGTCGCGATCAGCTTTGATCAGCGCGGTGTCGTGCGGAATGTTGAACGGTTCGGGCTTGAGCAGGGCCGAATGGTGGTACTGGAACGCGCTGTGACCAGTTCCAGCGTCGAAGACAAAACCTTTCTGCGCCAGCTTTTGGGCAATCTGGGCAACTTCAACCCAGGTGCTTTAGCGAATTAGAAAATGGACCGGGTGCGTCCTGATGCAGAATACAGCCCCCGCTATCGCGCCCGTTTCAGTCGCGCCCCGCACGACATTGCCACGGCGCAAGAATTACGCGCCCTGGCCTTTGCCACGGATGGACCGGATGGCGATGATTTTGACGGTTCGTGCACCCATTTACTGATCGAAGACAGTGACGGCGCGCTGGTGTGCTGCGCGCGTTTGTTACTGCTGGCGGATGGTGTGGAGGTGGTTAGCAGTTATTCTGCGCAGTTTTATGACCTGACGGCCTTATCCAGGTTTCCTGGCGGCATGGCTGAAGTGGGCCGGTTCTGTATCCATCCGGCGCGCGCAGACGGCGACATCCTGCGGGTTGCTTGGGCGGCGATGGCGGGGTTTGTCGATCATCATAACATCGAAATGTTGTTTGGCTGTTCATCGTTTTCCGGCACGGAATCCGATGCGTACCGTGATACATTTGCCATGCTGAAAGCGCGCCATATTGCGCCTGCACGCTGGCTGCCACGGATCAAAGCACCTGAAGTCATCCCATATGCATTTGGCAAGTCCCGGGTTCCCGACCTGAAACTGGCATTAAAGGCCATGCCGCCCTTATTGCGGACCTATCTGATGATGGGCGGTTGGGTCAGTGACCATGCGGTGGTGGATCGGGGGATGAACACGTTGCATGTGTTCACCGGGTTGGAAATTCGGGCGATTCCGGAAAACCGCAAACGATTGTTACGGGCTTTGGCACCGGATTTTTGAGTTTTTTTAGCGAGATGAAGAGGGGGCGTTGACGCCTTGGTTGCAGCGCGGTAGCAGGCTGACATGGCAAGAATTCCCTTATTACAGCTTAGTGATCTGTCGCTGACGTTTGGCGGTAACCCGTTATTTGACGGGATTGATCTGGTGGTGCAGCCCGGTGACCGGCTGGCGCTTGTGGGGCGCAACGGGTCGGGTAAGTCAACCTTGATGAAGGTGATGGCCGGATTGGTCGAGGCAGATGTTGGCCGGGTCAACGTGGCTCCGGGCAAATCGGTTGGTTATATGGAGCAGGAACCCGAGATGGCCGGGTTTACCACTTTGGGTGATTTTGCCTCTGAAGGTTTGGAACCTGGTGAGTTGTACAAGGTGGAACGCGCCGGGGAAGGGTTGAAGTTTGATCCTGCGCGGGCGGTTTCCACTGCATCCGGCGGAGAACGGCGGCGGGCGGCTTTGGCCGGGTTGATGGCGCGCGCACCCGATTTGATGTTGCTGGACGAGCCGACCAACCATCTGGACATCGAAGCGATCACCTGGTTGGAGCGCGAGTTGAAGGGGACCCGTGCAGGGTTTATTCTGATCAGCCATGACCGGGCATTTCTGCGTGAGCTTACCCGTGCAACCCTTTGGATTGACAGAGGAGTTGTGCGTCGTCAGGATAAAGGGTGTGGTGAATTTGAGGCGTGGCGCGACACCGTCTGGCAAGAGGAAGATGTACAGCGCCACAAGTTGAACCGCAAGATCAAGGCCGAGGCCCGCTGGGCCGTGGAAGGCATCAGTGCGCGGCGCAAGCGCAATCAGGGGCGGGTACGGGCCTTGGGAGAGTTGCGCGCGCAGCGTTCGGCGCAGATCAGGCGG
>DAOUQK010000293.1 GCA_030625695.1 Paracoccaceae bacterium
ATAGGTAATTAGAGCGAATTTTTTCATTATAAACAGTTCAATCTGCTCCTACACTAAAGGAGCCTGAACATGACCCTATCCATATTCCGCGACACCCTGCGATCCGCCGTACGCGACGAAACGCTGGCCAACGGGTTGATCGGCGAAGGCATGACCATTCCCGGTCTGAACGGCAACGTAGCCTTGGTCTATGCGGATTATGTCGCCTCCGGACGGGCGCTGCGCCAGGTCGAAGACTTTGTCACCACCCACGTCCTGCCGTTCTACGCCAACAGCCACACCGAGGCGTCCTGGTGTGGGGCCTATACGACCCGTCTGCGCGAAGACGCCCGGGACGAGATCGCCCGCCTGACCGGGGCCGGACCGGATGATGCGGTGATCTTTGCCGGGTCCGGGGCCACCGCCGGGTTGAACCGGCTGGTCAATTTGCTGGGGGTGGAACAGGTCGCAAATCCGGTGGTGTTCATCGGCCCCTATGAACATCATTCCAACATTCTGCCATGGCGCGAAAGCCGCGCAAAGGTGGTCGAGATTCCCGAGGCCGAAGCGGGCGGCCCGGACCTTGGTGCCTTGGCGCAAGCACTGGACGACCACGCTGATGCCGATTTGAAAATCGGCAGTTTTTCGGCGGCCTCCAACGTCACCGGCATCATCACCGATGCGGATGCGGTGACACAGGTGCTCAAGGCGCATGGCGCATTGTCGGTTTGGGATTACGCAGGCGGCGGGCCGTATCTGTCGATTGACATGGGGCCATCCGGTGACACGCACAAGGATGCCATTGTCCTGTCGCCGCATAAATTCATCGGCGGACCGGGTGCTTCGGGCGTATTGATCGTCAATCAGCGGGCCGTTCAAACCACCCGCCCGTCAATGCCCGGTGGCGGCACGGTACGGTTTGTCTCACCCTGGCGGCACGAATACCTGGATGATCTGATAGCACGGGAAGAGGCCGGAACCCCCAACATCATCGGCGATATCCGCGCCGCGCTGGCGTTCATGGTCAAAGACGCAGTTGGCACAGCCGAGATTACCGAACGCGAAGAACGGTTTAACCAAATGGCGCTGCAAGGCTGGTCGGACAACCCGCATCTGACCTTGCTTGGCACTGAACACTCACATCGCTTGCCGGTTTATTCGTTTCTGGTGCAGGACCGCCACGGCGCGCCGGTGCATCAACAGCTGTTCACCCGCATGCTCAGCGACATTTACGGCATTCAGGTCCGCGGTGGCTGTGCCTGTGCCGGCCCTTACGGACACCGCTTGTTACAGATTGACCAGGCCACATCCGAGGCGCTGTATTCAGAGGTGGTCACCAACCGGCAGGAAGTGTCCAAACCCGGCTGGGTGCGGCTGAATTTCGGCTATCTGATGCAGGACCAGACCGTGCAATTCATCATCGACGCGGTGAATGAGCTTAGCCGTGCAACCGAAAAATACGCGCCCCTTTATCAGTTGGATTCAGACACCGGCATCTATCACCATCAGCCGCAAGCCGCGTAGACCAAAACTAGGTTCTGCGGGCAAGCGCCCAGGCGCAGATCGGCATCTTGGGGTCATTTTCCAACGGATCGGTCTCTTTGTCATAAACCGGTGGCCAGACCTCTTCCATGTTGCGTAACGCGGCGTTCCGGTTGCCCCATTGCTCGGCCCGAATGGCGTCTTCTTCAAATCCCGCCTCGATCAACAGGTTCTTCAATCCGCGCGCCGACCAGCGGGAATTGTCCATCGGGGCCGCGTGAAACGGAATGAAAAACGGCACGGCGACCCAGAAATGCCCGCCCTTCTTCAACATTCGCCGCACATTTTTGGTGGCCGCATAGGGGCGGTCAAGATGTTCCCAAACCTGATTGGCCATAACCAGATCAAATTTGCGCGGCTTACCTTCCTCGGTCATGTAAGGCCCGGCGCAAATATCGTATTTCGGATAACGGAACTGCTCATACGTCTTAAAGTCGAACATCTCGCCCCATTTGCCGGACACTTCGGCAACCTTTAGGTCCTTGGGCGAAAGGGCAGTTATCATCTTGCGGGTCGATTTCTGCATGACGACGCGGTTAAGGCTGACCAATTCTATCCCTCTCCATCACAATTTCCACTGTTCCCGTCAAAAAGGCCGTACAGAACGTTACCACCCCCTATTGCAATAGCAAATGTTTCGCATTGTTTCGGTGACGCCAACCAAACGATGCTGCGACCGCAAGGGCCTAGGCCACGCAGACGCAAAACCTGTATCCAAATCACATATTTCACACCCCGCTTGCGACATCGAACAAATTACGTTATTTGAATGTAAACCCGACGTAACAACCCAAAGGAACAAACCCATGGCAATCGACTTTGACGGCGCAACAATCGAAACCAACCCATCTGGCTATCTGGCCGACATGGAAGCCTGGAGCGAGGGCCTGGCCCCGGTGCTAGCCTCGGCCGAAGGCATTGAGCTGACGGACAAACATTGGGACGTGATCAACTTCCTGCGCACGGAATATATCGAAAGCAACCAGAACCAGCCCAACACCCGCACAATCGTCAAAGCGATGAGCAAGGCATGGGGCGAAAAGATCTCGCAAAAAGACCTGTACGAACTGTTCCCGGGCGACCCCTCCAAACAGGCCGGCAAAATCGGCGGCCTGCCAGAAAGCCGCCGCAAGGGCGGGTACTGATCTCAAAAGGGCTGGCAGATCGCTGTCGGCCCCTTATATCAAGTATTATCCGGCCCACACCGGCCAACACCCCTTAACCGGCCAACACCCCTTACGAGACCTGCTTTATGACCCCCCTCGCCCATATCCTCGCCTTACCTGTCCGGGCCTACAGGGTCATCTTTTCGCCATGGGTCGGCTTCAACTGCCGTTATCAGCCAACCTGCAGCGCTTATGCGCTTGAGGCCTTGGAGGAACACGGCGCAATCAAAGGCGCATGGCTGGCCGCCCGACGCGTCGGACGCTGTCATCCATTGGGCAGCGATGGGTATGACCCGGTACCCGGAACCGACAGGCAAAAACCCGAGGATCAGGCTCCGGACCGGTAAACAGCCTATGGCAGCCAGGTCAGGAAGCTGCAACGCGGCCCGTCAGACCGGCCATTGATGCAAGCGCAGCGATTTTCCCCAATGACGTAATGGCAAGTGCTTACGTCGGAATCCCGGTTCAGCGCCTCCAGAGCCCACTTGTTGTTGCCCGCACCAATAAAATAGACGTGGTTCATCACTCCGAGGGAGACCTCGGGCAGGCCGTTTGATGAGCTGATACCAACCCACCGAATGATTAACCGGTCCCTCGCCCGGTAGGGTGGGCAATTTTGCCCACCTTTGTTGCGATCAACGTGAGCGGTGGGCAGGGCTGCCCACCCTACGCCTGACAATAACGAGTCAATGTTTGTGCCGATTGGTATGACTTCGCTGTTAACCCAAGCCGATTGGAACTCACGGGTCTCGGGGTTCCATTCCATCTTTTATACCAAACCAAGCGTTTTCTCAGTCTTGAGAGTTGAGCGCCACAAACTCCTCCCGCCGATACCCCTGAATAAACAACAGCGCGCTCAGGTCACCAAAATTGATCCTGATGTCACATTCCTTGGCCACGGTCGGTTTGGCGTGCAACGCAACACCCGACCCGGCCAGCTCCAGCATCCCCAAGTCATTGGCCCCATCGCCCACCGCCATCACGTCATCGGGTGTAAGCCCCAATTGCGCGGCAATCTCTTTCAACGCCAGCACCTTGGCATCCCGGCCAAGAATAGGCCTGCCAACGTCCCCCGTTAGCTGGCCCGCCTCAATCACCAACTGATTGGCGCGGTTTTCGTCAAACCCGAGAACCCCGGCCACATGCGCGGTAAATGCCGTAAATCCGCCCGAGACCAGCGCCGCATAAACGCCATTCGCCTTCAGCGTCGCCAGCAATTCCCCGGCTCCCGGCATCAGCGTGATCCGCGTTGCAAGAACCTGCGCGATTATCGCTTCATCCAATTCCTTGAGCAACCCCACACGCTCAATCAGCGACGCCTCAAAGTCCAACTCTCCGTTCATCGCCCGCGCAGTGATCCCTTTGACGAGGTCGCCAATCCCGGCAGCATCAGCCAACTCGTCAATGCACTCCTGCTCGATCATGGTGCTGTCCATATCCGCCAGCAGGATCGCCTTGCGCCGCCCTGTGGTGGGCTGGATCACCAGATCAACCTGCATCCCTTGCAGGTCATCCCAAATCTGCCAGCGATTGTCGGGCATAGCTGCCAGGGCGAATTCCGCCGCCTCTCCAGGCGCGAGCCAAACCACATCGCCGCCCCCCCAGGCATTGCGCAACGACTGGACCAGATTGGGGTCCAGCGCAGGCGTGACAGGGTCGGTCAAAAGTGTGGCTGTGAACATGTAAGGGCCTCCAAAAGTGTTGTCGTGAGGTAAATCAGCCACCTGCCAATTACCAGTAGATTGGTAGATAGGCGGCACATGTCAGGCCACGAGTTCTTACGTTTCATTTCAGACGTAAAGTTTCCGATTCGCGCGCAACGTAGCGCCGAAACCTGATGCACACCCAATCCTGTGGCATTTTGGCAGTTGCACCTATGCCC
>DAOUQK010000404.1 GCA_030625695.1 Paracoccaceae bacterium
GCCATCTCTTGGGCCTGTTTCATCATGGCCTCGAATGGGTTTGAATTGTCAGTCATCGGTAGGGTGCATCCAGTTCGAGGTTACGGGCAATCTCGGCTTCCCAACGATCACCGTTCGCCAGCAGCCGGTCCTTGTCATAAAACAATTCCTCGCGGGTTTCGGTGGCGAATTCAAAATTCGGCCCCTCAACGATAGCATCAACCGGGCAGGCCTCTTGGCAGAAACCGCAATAGATGCATTTGGTCATGTCGATGTCATAGCGCGTGGTGCGGCGTGACCCATCTTCGCGTGGCTCGGCGTCGATGGTAATGGCCTGCGCCGGGCAAATCGCCTCGCACAGCTTGCAGGCGATACAGCGTTCTTCGCCGTTGGCATAACGGCGCAGGGCGTGTTCACCACGAAACCTTGGGCTAAGCGGGCCTTTTTCGTGCGGATAGTTCAGCGTCACCTTGGGGGCGAAAAAGTATTTCATCCCCAAAGCAAACGCTTTGATATAATCCACCAGCAAAAAATATTTTACTGCACGGGTATAATCGAATTGTGCCATGCTCAGCCTCCCCAACGTGCAAACACGCCCCAAAACCAGTCAAACTTGGCCGCGAAGGCCACGAACACCACCCAGCCGAGCGAGAACGGCAGGAACACTTTCCAGCCCAGACGCATCAACTGATCATAGCGATAGCGCGGAGTGATCACCTTGATCATCGAGAAGAAGAAGAACACAAAGCCCATCTTGGCGAACATCCACAGCATCCCGTCCGGCAGACCGGGGATCGGCGACAGCCAGCCGCCAAGGAACAGCAATGTCACCAGCGCGCACATCAGCACCACCGCCACCAGTTCGCCGATCATATAGAGCAGGAACGGGGTTGAGGAATATTCCACCTGATAGCCGGCCACCAGTTCGCTTTCGGCCTCGGGCAGGTCGAACGGTGCCCGGTTGGTTTCGGCCAGGGCCGAGATGAAGAACAGGATCATCATCGGGAAATGCGGCAACCAGTACCAGTTCAACATGCCGTAATCGCCCTTTTGCGCGTTGACGATATCGCCGAAATTCATGCTCCCGGTGGAAAGGATCACGCCGATGATGATCAGCCCGATCGACACTTCGTATGAGATCATCTGCGCCGCGGAGCGCAACGCCCCCAGGAACGGGTATTTCGAATTCGAAGCCCAGCCGCCCATGATTACGCCATATACCTCTAACGACGACACGGCGAAGACGTACAATATCGCCACGTTGATGTTGGAAATCACCATTGTATCGTTGAACGGGATCACCGCCCAGGCGACCAGCGCCATGACCAGCGAAACCAAGGGGGCCATCAGGAACACGACGCGGTCAGCGCCGGCCGGGATCACCACCTCTTTGAGGATGTATTTCAGGAAATCGGCAAAACTTTGCAGCAGCCCGTAAAAGCCAACCACGTTGGGGCCACGTCGGATATGAACGGCGGCCCAGATTTTGCGATCCGCGTACATCAGGAACGCCAAGGCGACCAACAGGGGCACCACCAGCAGCAGGATTTGCGCGACAATGTAAATGCCGATTCCAAGAGGGGTGGTCAAGAATTCAGTCATAAGTCCTCACACCGTAGGTATTTTGTTTTCCGCACAGTTCGCGACCACGACTTCGGCGTCGATGGTGCGCAAACCCTGCGGCAGGGATGACGAGATGGTATAGACAGCATCCGCCGACCACAGGCCATCCTTTTGATCGATATTTGTACGTAAATGCCGGGCAAAACCATAGCCCCGGATCAACGCGTATTGTGCGGCGGCACATGCGGCATAGGCATCCAGATCATTTTTGGTCCGCGCACCCGTCATGCGCACCTGAAACTGCACCAGATCGCCGTCCAACAGGGCAGTTTGTACGCCCATATAGTCGGGCGCAAAACGAGTCACTTGCCCAGGATTCTGTCCTGTGTCCTGCCCACCGCAACCCGCCAGTATCAGCGGTAATATGATCATCAACCGGATCATTCAGCGGCCAACTTTCCCGCGTCGCGCGCGTTTGCGTTGGCCGAAAGTTCAGCCATCAGTTCAGATGCACGGCAAATCGGGTTGGTCAGGTAATAATCGCTGACCGAATTACGGAAACTCGCCTTGCCAAGTTTGCCTTGCTTCAGCGGCGTGACCTCATTCTGAGGCACCACATCAATCTCGGCCAGATGCGGCACGTTCGCCACCAGAACGGCGCGCAATTGCGCCAGGGTGTCATAGCTGAGTGCTGCACCCATCTCGCCGCTCAGCGCACGTAGAATGGCCCAGTTTTCCTTGGCCTCACCGGGCGCAAATCCGGCCCTTAGGCTAAGTTGCGGACGCCCTTCGGTGTTGACGAACAGCCCGGATTCTTCGGTATAGGCCGCTCCCGGCAGGATCACATCGGCGCGGTGCGCGCCCCGGTCGCCATGGCTGCCCTGATAGATCACAAACGGGCCATCTGCGATGTCCACCTCATCCGC